>CAIXZV010000318.1 GCA_903924005.1 uncultured Chloroflexota bacterium
CAACGCCATGCTGATGACACCTAGCGGGATCTGCAGGAGCGTAAACGCATAGCCAAGCGCGGCTACGGACCCGGCGGCCATGGACGACGCCTGAATGGTGAGAGCCACGAGGATCATCTGGGTGGCCCCAAGACCGAAGGTCCGCGGAGCCATGAGTGCGAGGGTCTTGCGCGCGGCAGGGTCGCGGAGCGCGATCCTCGGGTGGTAGCGGAAGCCCTCTCGCAGGAGCGGCCGGACCTGAATGGCGAGATGGCAAGCGGAGCCGAGAACGACGCCGGCCGCGAGGCCGGCCGTGCCCATCACTGGGTACAGGAGGAGTGCGCCCGTGATGATCCCGAGGTTGTACATGATCGGCGCGAGCACCGAGGCCGCAAACCTTCCGCGGGCGTTCAGGACGCTGGTCGCGACCGTTCCCATGGCAAGGACCACGGGGCTCAGGACCATGATCCTCGTGAGTCCGATGGTGCGGTCCATCCTGTCGGGGTCGAAACCGGGCGCAGTCAAGGGCACCAGCGCGGGGGCGGCAAGGAACAGGCCGACAGCGAGCACGAGCAGTGCGACGAGCATCAGGTTGGCCACGGTCGACACGACCTGCCAAGCACGGTCCTCCGTGTCGCGGTGGAGGATCTCCGCGATCACCGGGATGAGCGCCGAGTTGAGGGCACCAGCTGCCACGAGTTGGAACATCAGGTCGGGCAGGCGGAAGGCGGCCTGGAAGGCATCCGCATCGGGGCCGATCCCCAGGCTCCCCGCGATGATCGCTACCCGAACCCAACCCAGTACCCGCGACGCAAGGAATGCGCCCGAGACCAGCAGCCCTGCGCGGGCGAGACCCCGCCGGTTTGACGTCATGGAAGGCCGCCAAGCCGGGCTCGCGGATGCGCCTGCCGATACGCATCGCGGAGACGCGTCGGAGAGACGTGCGTGTAGATCTGGGTAGTGGCGAGGCTCTCGTGGCCTAGAAGCTCTTGGACAACACGCAGGTCCGCTCCCCCGTCGAGCAGATGCGTGGCGAAGCTGTGGCGCAGCGTGTGCGGGCTCACGCCCTCCGGCAGACCCGCCGCCCGGAAGAGCCCGTCAAGCCGCAGGCGCATCCCGCGGACGCCAAGCGGCCCGCCGCGGTGGTTGAGGAACACCTCGATGGGCGCCCCGTCCCCGTCGCTCGTCGCGGCGACGGTTCGGCGCACCGCGAGCACCGGCCGGGCATCGGCCAAGTAGTCACGGAGCGCCTCCCGCGCCGGACGCCCAAGCAGACCGATGCGCTCCTTGCGGCCCTTCCCCAGCACACGGATTTCACCCCGTCGCAGATCCAGCCTGCCAAGTTCGGCCGCCGCAAGCTCGCTGATGCGCAGACCCGCCGCGTACGCCGTCTCGACAAGGGCGCGGTCACGCACGGACAGGGCGTGCGCCAGCTCCGGGTCACGCCTGACGGTGGCCCGCCCGTCCCCGGGCGCCGCCGTTCCAAGCACAAGGCCCTCATCAACAACCGAGAGGAGCCGCTCCACCTGCTCCACCTCGAGGACGCGCGGGAGGCGGCGCGGCAGGCGCGGCGTGGCCAGGGCGCCCCACGGATCGCCGGGCGCAAGGTCCTCCCGGGCGGCATAGCGGTGAAACGTCCGCAGCGCTGCCAGCCGCTGCGCCACCGACGCCCGCTCATGGCCTTCGCCGAGGACGCCCATGTAGGCACGCAGTTGGCCCTTCGCCGGGCTCCGCCAGTCAATCCCGCGCTGCTCAAGCCACAGCAGGTAGGCGGCCACGGTTGCGGAGTAGGAGCGCACGGTCTCGGGCGAAACGTCTCGGGCCTCGAGCGTGCGCACAAACCAGCGGAGCGCCTCTGGGCCGGTCACGCGTCGGCGCCCCGGGTCACGACGGAGGTTGCCGCGTTTCGGCCGTCTTTGTGGCCCGGGACTTCGTTGTCCCAGCGGCGGCGGTCTTGCGCCCGGTTGCGGGCTTTCGGCCACCCTTGGCCGCGCTGGCGCCCCCGCTTCGGCCTCGGCGCGCCGGCTTCACAAGCGCGGCAGGGTTGGCGGGGCCACCCACGAAGACGCGTCCAACCAGATCACCCTCAGGCAGTTCTACCGCCGCGCCGCACGTGAGGCAGAGGCCGCCCTCGGTCTGCTTCACGATGGAGCCCTGGGCTTCTTCGTGGCCCTCGTGGAACGCGCCCACCGGCTCGAAGTTGCTTGTGAAGTCGCAGCGCGGATAGCCCGAGCAGCCCCAGAACACGTTTCCGGTGCGGCGTGCGCGGCGGGCAACGAGATGGCCCTTGCCGTCCTTGGGGCACGCCACCTCAAACGGCAGCTGGTCTGGCGGCGGCGGACCGTCACGCTGGATGTACTTGCAGTCCGGGTAGCGGTTGCAGCCCACGAACGGGCCAAACCGGCCGCGCTTGGCCGCGAGGACGCCCTCGCCGCACTCAGGACAGGGCACGCCCGTCCCCGGCAGCTCGATGGCCTCCTGCTCTTCGCCCGGCAGCGGACGGGTCTCCTTGTGGTCCGGGTACGTGGAACAGGCCATGAACTTTCCGTTGCGGCCCAGCCGGATCACCATCGGGTGTCCTTCAGAGCAGATCTCGTCGGTCTCCTCGGTGGTCACCTCCTTGCGGGTGACCTCCTTGCGGACCTTGTCCACCTGTGCCTTGAGGGGCCCGAAGAACTCGCCCAGCAGCGGCACCCAGGCACGCTCGCCAGCCGCCACCTCGTCGAGGTCCAGCTCCATCCGGGCCGTAAAGCCAAGGTCCACGTAGGTCTCGAAGTACTTCACCAGGAAGTCCGTGACGATCTCCCCGATCTCCTCGGGCCGGAGGCGCCGCTCCTCAACCCGCACGTACCCGCGGTCCACGATGGTGGAGATAGTGGCGGCGTACGTGGACGGACGGCCGATGCCGTGCTCCTCGAGCGCCTTGATCAGCGTGGCCTCGGTGTAGCGGGGCAGCGGTTCGGTGAAGTGCTGCGTTGGCGTGACGCCCAGCACGGTGGTCGTGTCACCCTCGCGCACGACGGGCAGCGTCCCCTCGGCCTCGTCGCCCGTCGCGTCGTCTCGCCCCTCGGTATAGACCCGGGTGAAGCCGTCAAACAGCGTGCGAGACGCGGATGCCCGCAGGCGGTAGTCGCCGGCGACCAGCTCCACCGTGGTGGTCTCAATCTCCTTGGACGCCATCTGGGATGCGAGCGCACGCTGCCAGATGAGGCGATAGAGCTTGAGCTCTTCCGGCTTCAGGACGCCCTGCAGGCTGTCTGGATCCCGATCGAAGGACGTGGGCCGGATGGACTCGTGCGCCTCTTGGGCGCCCTTCTGCTTGCTCTTGTAGACGCGGCCCTTGCCGGTCCCGTACTTCGGGCCGAAGCGCGATGCGATGACCTTCTGCGCCTCGGCCATCGCGATGCCGGCGATCGCTGTGGAGTCTGTTCGCATGTAGGTGATCAAGCCAACCTGGCCGTCCGGTGTCTCGACGCCCTCGTACAGCCGCTGGGCGACCGACATGGTCCGCTTGGGGTTGAACCCGAGCTTGCGGCTCGCCTCCTGCTGGAGCGTGCTTGTGGTAAACGGCGGCGCAGGGTTGCGCTTCGACGGCCGCGTGGCCACCGAGTCCACCACCGGGGTGAGCCCCTGCAGCGCGGCGACGTGGCGCGAGGCCGTCTCCCCGTCTGCAACCTCGAGGGTCTTGCCCTTGATGCGGACAACCTCCGCCGCAAACTCGGCGCCCTCAGTGGTGCGCAGCAGCGCCTCAAGGGTCCAGTACTCCCGGGCCGTGAACGCCCGGATCTCCCGCTCCCGCTCAACCACCATGCGCACGGCAACGGACTGCACGCGGCCGGCGGACAGCCCGCCGCGGACCTTGCGCGAAAGCAGCGGGCTCAGCGTGTAGCCAACCAGCCGATCAACGATCCGGCGCGCCTGCTGGGCATCCACGAGATGGCGGTCGATCTCGCGGGGATGGGCAAACGCCTCGCGAATGGCGCTTTCGGTGATCTCGTTGAACGTCACACGGTGCGTCTTTGCGGTGGGAATGCCTGCCGCCTCGGCCACGTGCCAGGCGATGGCCTCGCCCTCGCGGTCAAGGTCTGTGGCGAGGAAGACGTCAACCGAGGCGCGGGCGGCCTTGGCGATCTGGTCAACCTGGCGGCGGCGATCCTCGGGAACCACGTACTCCGGCGCGAAATCGTGCTCCACGTCAACGCCGAACTTGCCCTTGCCGGGGTTCTCCGGCAGGTCACGGACATGACCGTACGAGGCGAGGACTTGGTAGTCCTCACCGAGGTAGCGCTCTATGGTCCGCGCCTTGGCGGGAGACTCAACGATCACGAGGTGCTTGGGCATGGCGGCCGGGAGTGTAGCAAAGGGGGTTGTATGCGCCACTTATCTTCCGGCGCCCCTCGTGGCTGCTCGTGGCTCCGTGTGGCTGCTCGTGGCTCCGTGTGGCCCCGCGGCACGCTGGCCGCCGACGCGCCGCCGATACGCCCAACCGCCCGCAGACTCAGATGTCGCGGATCCGCCGCAGAAAGACCTCGTCAATCTCGAGGTCTTCATCGGGACCTGGACCGGCACCGGCACCGGGCTGTGGTGCAGGATCCGTCTCCCTCATCGGGACCAGCGCTGAGCCGGTGGCATCGGCCATCCAGCCCGCGGCAGCATCGATGCCTGCGCCGGTGTCGCCGCCCTCGGCGGTGTGCCGCGCAATTGCCGCCTGCGAAATCTCAAGGAAGCGGATGGAAAGGTACGGGAAGAAGAAGACCGACTCGGACCGATCGATGAAGATTGGCCGTTTGCCGTCCACGGTGCGGACATTGGTGCAGACGAGGCCGGCGTCGGCAGCCGTGGGCGTGCTGAACAAATCAGCAAGCAGCGGCTGCTCGTTGTTGATGTGGATGACGACGTCGCGGATCACGAGTGGATCGTCCCACCGGCGATGGCCGCCGCCGGGGGCCCGAAGGTCCCGGTTGGTCCCATGCGAGAGTCCAGGGAGATCAGGGGTAGAAGTCGATAACCAGCCGGCAATATCCCTTGGCGACCCACACGCCGATCCCCACGTGGCCGTATACCGGGTTCATCAGATTCCTGTAGTGGCCGCCGCCGTAGCCCTCAGCCTGAAAGTACAACTGGTCGGCCAACATCGCCTTGTACGGGCTCTGGTTGCCGCAGCCGATGTTCTCTCCGACAGGCATTGCCCTGTACCCAGCGCGCCGAAGGCGGTCCCACGGGGCGCCGTCGAAGTAGTGGTTGCAGAGGCCGCGCGTCGCGAGCAACTTGGCATAGGGCCGTGTCACCTTGGCCGAGATACCCGCGTCCATCACCAGCGCAGGCACGTTGCGGCCGCCGGGCGACGAGCAGGTTGCCTTGCTGGTCACCCTGCCTCCCTGTCGCGTGCAGTTCATGAGCTGCAGGTAATAGGCCTCAACGGCGGCCCACGTGCCCGCAACGGCCCCGCCACCGCCTGAATGCGGGATCGGCAGGACGGCGGGCTTTGGCTTTGCGGGCTTTGCCGCAACAGTGAACGTGCCGGTGTCGGCGGCGGCCAGAGGCGCGAGGGCCTTCGACGCGGCGCTGTCGGCCACGCTCATCACCACAACCGCGCTGTACGGCAGAACGGCCGATGGCTTGAAGATGAGGACCGTGTCCTTCTCGGCCCACGAGATCTTGCCGCTGATGGGCTTCCCGTTGACGGTGGCAGAGAAGGCGGCGGCGGTGGACTTTCGCTCCATCCCGGCCGTAAACCGCACCGAGAGCGCAGTGACGCGATCGATGCTCTTGCTCCCATCGAGCGGGCGAAAGCGCACCACCTGCGGCGCGTCTGCCGTGCCGATGGTGAGGGTGGGCACCGGATCGAAGGGCAGCCCGTTGACGTCCTGCAGGTTGGGCAGCGCGACCGTGTAGTTCGTCGCGGGCAGCAACGTCCTGTCGGGCGTGAAAACGAACGCGCCTGACGCCTCGCCGGCGGTCATGACGCCCGGAAGTTCAGGCACAACCACCAACGCAGCTTGGACAGCTGCAAGCGTTGCCGAATGATCCAGCGTGATTGCAAATGATGTGTCGAGGCGAGCCTTGCCGCCAGACGTCTTGGTGGCGCTGATGGTCCCAGCGGCCTGTCCGGCGGTGAGGACGACGGCGTGCACTGGCGCAGTCAGCGGCCCACCGTCTGCGCCGCGGGCGGACGTGTCAATCGAAATGGTGTACAGCGTGCCGGCTTCCCAGGCGTCAACAGGCGTCACGGTCAGGGTCTTGCCGGCGGCATCCCAAGAAAACGTCACAGCGGCATCAGGGCTGATGCGCAGTGCCCCGGCCACGCTCGAGGTGTCCATCGCTCCATCAAAAGACACGGTGAACGGTGTGCGCAGGCCATGGCCGGTGCGAACGGCGTCCAGAAGCTCCGCCGACACAGGGTGGCTCACCGTGGGCTGGGTTGCGGCGCTAGGCACCGGGCGCTGCAGCGCGACCAGCGCCACGGTGCCGATCGCGATGACCGCGACAACACCGATCACCGGTCTGCGGCGAACATGACCCCAGAGGGTCGCCAGCAAAAGAAGCGCCAAGGCAGGCGCGATGAGCAGTGCGTCTCCGAGCTTTCGCATCAGGCCGCCTCCACACTCGTCGGTCGTCGCCCGTCCCGTGAGCCGGTAGGTGCTGACAGAACCCCGCCGAACCGTTGCGGGCGGCGGCAGGGTAGCACCGGTATACGCGTGTCGTCCACCACCGACCCTCAGCGGAGTA
>CAIXZV010000319.1 GCA_903924005.1 uncultured Chloroflexota bacterium
CGGCGGGAACGATGCCGTACACGTAGCGCGCAACGGGCTGGCGTCCGTCATCGCTGTGACCGGCGCCGGTCATCGCTGCTCCACCCCAACCAGGGTCCCCACGAGGTCCTCCACCGCCTGATCCAGCCCATCGCGAACAGACCGGACCGCGTCGGCCACGCCAAGTTCAATCTTCATCCGCTCGAAGGCGTCATCGAGATCCATGAGCGCCTGACCAAGTCGGTCCAGCTCGGCCTCAGTGAGGCTGCCCGCCTCCAGACGACGCATCGCCTGGAGTCTCAGGGTCTCCTTGACAATCTCGGCCAGCGCAACCACAAGCCCAACAAGGCCCGTCCGAAGGTCGTCGCCGTCAATGTCGACGTTCAACGGCCACCATCACGCTTTCTGGAGACGGATCTCGAGGACGCCGTTGCGGCAGCTGCGTGAGACGATCTCGGGGACCACCGCTGCCGGCAGCTCCACTTCCCGTCGGTAGGCGCGGCGCGCCCCTGGCGTTGTAGAGAGGGAGAAGGTCTGCTCGTCCACCTCAATCACCAGGTCCTCAAGTTCGGCACCCGGCACATCGGCGACGATGCGAATCTCATCGCCCTCGTCGAAAAGGTCGAGCGGGGGCTCGCTGAACTCGGGCTCGGGGGTCCGAGCGCCCTTCGTCCGCGGCGTGGTGCCACCCTGCCGCTCGCTCCGGGAACCCGTGGTGCCCACGTGGTACTCCTGGTCGCCGAGGACGCCGCTGGTGCGGATGAACCCGGTCACCTTGGTCCCGCCGGCCTTCCACTCCTCATCCGACATGCGCTCCTTGCCGCCGGCAGCCTTGAGGCGTTCCCGCAGGGCCCCAAGACCCTGCTGGACATCCTCGGGGTGCTCAAGAAGACGGGCGAGATCGATCTCAACCCCAAGGAGGTTCAGCCGGCCGCCGATGATTGGTGACGGTGTCCCGGGCGCTCGACTGGGGGGCGGGCCGGGCCGCTTCTTCTCATTCACGTCAACGTCCCTCTGTTCCGCGCTGGCGGCCGATCGACTGGATGGGCGATGCCCCGATCGGGATGGCCTCAGACGATTCCCGGATCGCACGCCATGCGGGCGTCTCCAGGTTTGTGCCACTTGGGAACTCTAGCCCGTAGCGGGCGGCCGTTTCAAACGAGGCGAGCGCGAGGCGGATCTGCAGCCCGAGCAGCTCAACGCCCACCACAGAGACGGTGATGTCCGCGTTGATCACGACACCCTTGTCCAGGATCCGGTCCAGGACGTCGGCGAGCGTGCCGGCGCTCATGGTCTCGACGGAGTTGGTCATGGGATCAGACACCCTCGCCGGAGACGGTCTCCGAGCGGAGACGGGACCGCACGCGCTGGAACGAGAGGAGCTCGCCTTCGGCGTCGAGTTGGACCGCGTACTCGGCGATTACATCGCCTGCGGGCGGGATCTTCTTGTACTCAAGCATCTCCATGCGGAGGGACCAGCCCTTTTCGTCCCGGGCGACACCCGTGACTTCGACGGGCTCAAGCTCGGTGACCTCGGCCATGAGGTGGGTGGCCTGTTTGACGATTGATCGAAGCGTGTGTGCCATGTGCTGTGTCCCTTCCCGATGCGGCTGCATTCCTATGCGGATTGGTCTAGCTTGCGGAGCCTGGCCGCCTCGAGGCGCTCGAGGACACGGCCCTCCCTGACGTCATATTCGGCGTCGGTGATGAGGCCGCCGTCAAATTGCTCCTGGAGGTCCAGCAGTTCGCCCCGCAGCGCGTCCTCGTCCGAAAGGCGGCGCTCAACCTCGTCATCCAAGATGCCGGCCAGCGAGCGGACCAGCCGCGGCGCCCCCATGATCGGGAGCGACAACAGATAGCCAAGCTTGCTCACCGCAGACCTGGGGCCGAGGCCGTGACGGGGGCGGCGACCGGGGCCGGAGCCCAGTTGACGATGATCCGGACGAAGTCGTACGGCGCAACGGGCCCCACGTACATGAAGCGGATCTGCTCGGTGCGCTCCTCGTCAAGGACCGCGACAAGGCGGTCAAACTCAGCCTCGCGGTCGCGTCCCACAAGGAAGGCGCCGTTGAGGATCATCCGGTCGAGAAGGACCGGGTTCTCCGAAACGCGCTCGGCGACGGGCCGGAGGGTTGAGAGAAGCTTGGCGGCCTCCGATTCGCGCTTCCGCACGAGGGCTGCCTTCACCATCTCGCCAAGCTGGATGCGAGACGACTGGGAGGCGCCGCTCGCGGCGCGGGCGAGCGAGTCTCGCATGGCCCTGACCCGCGTATCCTCGGCCACGATCTGGTCGAAGACGATCGCGTCGGTACGCCAGAACGCCTTCAGGCTCAGTTGCACCCTGCCGTCCATTTCGCGGAGCAGCCCGTCAAACTCCGACGCTCTTGCCTCGAGGAGTTTGGTGAGGTCGCCAAGCGCGTCTGCCGGATCCGCGATGGTGCCAAACCGGACCGGCAGTGGGGTCTGCTCCTGCATAACGGCCTCGATCACGCGCTCGTGCGCGATGAGGTTCTGGCGCGTGGCCTCGTACCGCTCAAAGGGCGAGTCGCTGACCACGGCGGCCAGACCACCGCGGGTCACGGTGCGCACCGCGGCGCCCGTGCCACCGATGGCGGGGACGCCGTCGAACACCCGCTCCTCGGAGGAGCGGATGATGCAGTAGAGGTAGACGCCAACCCCAGCCGTCATCCGCCGCCCCCGAAGGTGGCCGAACTGATCTCGCCGGAGCCTGTTGTGCGGATCTTTGCAATCCACCTGTCGCGTGCCTCGCCGCCGGCCCGCTGGCTTGCAGCGTCCGTGCGGGCCAAGTCCAGCAGGAGTTCCTCCGCCCCCTTCAGATCCTCTCCGTTTCTGGCCACAGGATCGGCGTCCGGCGAGCGCTCGCGCCGTGCCTCGGCCGCGGCGCGTCCGGCATCAGCGGCGGCTCGACGGTAGGCGTCGCGGATTGTGCGCTCATCGTGGTCGCCGACGTCCGGCAGCTTCAGCGTGCGCCGTGCCGCCTGCTGCTCACCCAGGGTGACCCGAGCGGGGTCGACGATGCAGAAGGTGTACGGAGGCAGGGGGCCCACAATCCGGAAGTCGATCCGCCCGCCAAACACGTTGTCCAGGCGTCGGACCTGCGCCTCGAAGTCCGGGATACGCGCAGCGGATAGCAGGAAGGCCTCGTTCATGATCATCCGCTCGTCAACGAGCGCGTGCGCTGCCGTGGAGACCGCGAGCGGCTCCAGGGTGTCAAGCGCCAGGCGACGGGTGGTGACACGCCGCGCCTCCAGAAGCGACGCGACCAGCCGGCCCAGGGCAACGCGATCCTCGGGCGTCGGATCGCCTCGGGCCTCAATTGCGGCTCTTGCCGCGACAACCTCGGGTTCGCGCCCGATCTCCCCCAGGACCTGGCCGATGTCCCAGGTGGCGGCAACCTCGAGCTCGCGGCTGCCGCGCATCCGCGTGAATGCCTCGGTCAGCGTGGTGCGGTTCTGCTCCATGAGGTCGCGGACCTCGTCAGCGTCCGCGACGCGGGTCCCGAAGCGCACTGGCAGGACGACGCCCCCCGCATCACCTGCTCGACGACCCGCTGGTACGCAACCATGTGCTCGAGCAGCTCTGAGACTGGGAGGTCCCGGAGGTCGGCCTGGAGGTTGTCGTCGCTCACCACGGCGCCAAGGCCGCCGGACGCGACAATTCGGACCCGACTGCGACCGTCGAGCCCGATGATGTTTGTCCTGGACCGTCCCGGCCCCTCGACAATCCCGTAAACGAAGTCCTGAGTCACATCGCCACCTGCCTTCGCGTCCGGGCGCGGCCGCCGCCCTGTTGTCTGCCGCCGTGTCGACTACGCTCGCCAGGCGGCGCGCCCGTGAGTGTCAGTAGTCGATCTGCATCGTCCGCGACGCGACGCGGCGGTCGGGGTTTGCGACGCGGTCCTCTTCAAGCAGCAGCTCAAGCGCCTCGCGCGTTTCGTCCAACTGCGTCTCCACGCGGACCTTTCGGCGGTTGAGGTCTTCGAGCATTGTCTCGAGACGCGACGCCTTCAGGCTGAGGAAGTGGGCATCGAGGAAGTGCTGCTGCTTGTTGAGGGTGAGCGATGTGCGGACGCGTGACACATGGAGTGTCCTGACGTCCGCCGCGCCACGAGCCTGTTGCGATGTGCTCATGCCACTCCTTCTCTCGCCACCACCCGGGGCCGCCCGCGCGCGCCCTGGTCGCGTCGCTCAACCGCGATGCTGGTGATTTCCGCGGCAGCGTGCGTCTCGTCAGCGCAGTGCTCGTTGATGAGGCGGTCCACCACCGCGCGCAGGGCCTCGGCCGGCCCAACGCCGTCGCGGATGGATCCTGAAACAAGGACGTCCTGACAGATCTGGCGGAACGCCGCGTCGCCGGCCGTCACGCTTGCGTGACGGAGCCGAACAGCGCGCCCAACCTTGATGCTGCTGCGGACCGTTGGAGCAACGTCACCAACCTGCGAGTCACGCAGGCCGTTGACCAGGGCCACGATGCGGGCCGCCTCGGCATGCCCGATCTGCGCGCGCGCCTCGGTGATGGCGGTCTCGGTCTCAACGTCGAAGTGGCCGAGATCGATGGTCACCATCCGGTCAAGCAGCGCGTCCTGACTTCGGTGAACGCCCGCGTGGTCAACGGGGTTGCTTGTGAAGATGGCCTTGAACCCGGGATCAACCTTGACGTAGTTTGTGCCGCTGCCGGTGGCCTGCAGGTCCAGCAACCGCTCCTGGAGGACGGCGAGCAGGACGTTGTTTGTCTCCGGGCGCGAACGGCTGAACTCGTCGTAGACGAGCGTGTAACCCAGCCGTGCCGCAACGGTGAGGCGGTTGTCCACCCACCGCGGAGAGACCTCCTCCTCGGACTTGTGAACCGAGTGGATGTAGTTGTCCACAACGCGCCGCGCGTAGTAGCCGTGCTCGGCCCCCACCAGGTCCGACCCGGTGAGCTCGTCATCACCGTGGATCAGGACGACCGGGCGCTCCAGCTGCGCCGCGATATGCATCGCGAGCGTCGTCTTGCCAGTGCCGGCGGCGCCGCGGAGGTGGACGGGGAAGCCCACCGCAAGGTACGTCAGAGCCCGTTGGGTCATATCCCGGATCGAGTC
>CAIXZV010000320.1 GCA_903924005.1 uncultured Chloroflexota bacterium
ATGGCCTTGGCCAAAAGGGTGTCGGTCTCAAGCTGCCGCTTGGACTCCACCTTGGCCCCGAAGCCGATGCTCGAGCCCTGCATGCGCTGCTGCACGATCTTTTCCAGGCCGATGAAGGCCCCGCCCAGGATGAACAGGATGTTGGAGGTGTCCATCCGGATGAATTCCTGCTGGGGGTGCTTACGGCCCCCTTTGGGAGGAATGCTGGCCACGGTCCCTTCGATGATCTTGAGCAGCGCCTGCTGGACGCCCTCGCCGCTGACATCGCGGGTGATGGAGGGGTTGTCGGACTTGCGGGCGATCTTGTCGATCTCGTCGATGTAGATGATGCCGCGCTGGGCGCGGGCGATATCGAAATCGGCGGCCTGGATCAGGCGCAGCAGGATGTTCTCGACATCCTCGCCCACGTAGCCGGCCTCGGTGAGCGACGTGGCATCCGCAATGCAGAACGGCACGTCGATGATCCGGGCCAGCGTCTGGGCCAGCAGGGTCTTGCCGGAGCCCGTGGGTCCAACGAGCAGGACGTTGGACTTCTGCAGCTCCACGTCGTCAATGGACGCGCCCGCGTTGATCCGCTTGTAGTGGTTGTAGACGGCAACCGAGAGGACCTTCTTCGCCTTCTCCTGCGAGATGACGTACTGGTCCAGAGACGCTGTGATCTGCCGGGGGTTGGGGAGCTTTTGCTGAGCGGCGCGCGGCTTCGGCGCCTCCAGCATCTCCTCCTCGATGATCTCCTGGCAGAGGGTGATGCACTCGTCGCAGATGTAGACGCCCTGGCCAGCGATGAGCTTCCGCACCTGCTCCTGCGACTTGCCGCAGAACGAGCAGCGATACGGAACCTTTCCGCCGCCTTTGGAGCCTGCTGTGGTTACCAGCTCGGTCGCCCCGTCCTACTTACGCCGTCGCCGGCCCGGTGTCAGCCGCAGGATCGCTGCCGCCCTCACGCGGGGCAGTCCCCCCGGACTGCGAAAGCGTGGAGACGCCAGGCGAGGCGTACACCGAATCGATGATGCCATAGGCCTTTGCCTGCTCGGGACCCATGTAGTAGTCCCGATCCGTGTCAGCGACGATACGCTCCATCGTCTGACCGGTGTGCTCCACGAGGATCCCGTAGAGCGTCTGGAGGATTTCCTCCCACTCGCGCATGTGGATCTTTGCGTCCGAGGGGGTCCCGCGGAACCCGCCTGAGCCGCCGTGGATCATGATCCGCGCGTGCGGCAGCGCATACCGCTTGCCGTGCGCGCCGCCGGCGAGCAGCACCGCGGCCATGGAGGCGGCCTGGCCGATGCAGAGCGTGCTCACGGGGGCCCGCAGGTAGCGCATCGTGTCGTAGATGGCCAGACCGCTCGTCACGATGCCGCCGGGCGAGTTGATGTAGAGGCTGATGTCCTTCTCCGGATCCTCAGACTCGAGGAAGAGGAGCTGGGCGATCACCAGGTTCGCGACGCGGTCGTCAATCTCCTCAGTGAGGAAGATGATCCGCTCGCGCAGCAGACGCGAGTAGATGTCGTAGGCGCGCTCGCCCCGGCTGGTGGACTCGATGACTGTCGGGATCAGCATCCTCGACCTCCCCTGCAAATTGCCCCGAGACGCGGGCTACGCGTGGTTGTGATCGTGGTCATCGCCATGATCATGGTCATGGTCATGCCCGCCCGGCAGCGAGCCCGGATCCGTGGCGCCAAGCGACGCGGCGGCCTCGGCCTGCGGCGTGTCCATCGCATCGGGGCCGTTGTCCTCGATGTGCGGCAGCGCCGGGTGCTCCGGGTGCGCGACCAGCCAGCGCTCCACAAGTGACTCCACCAGCCGGGAGCGGCGCAACGTGCTTGCGATGAAGTTGCGTCCGCGCTCAGACTCGAAGTACTTGATGGTCTTGGGGTCGCTGTAGCGCCGGCGTGCCAGGTCCACCTGCTCAAGAACGTCGGTCTCGGAGACCGTGACGCCCTCAGCCTCGGCAATCTTGGAGAGCACCAGCAGCACCTTCGTGCGGTGCTCCGCCTGGGGACGGAAGTCCGCGTGCAGCTCAGACTCTGACTTGCCGGTGGCCTTGCCGTAGGCCTCCTCGGAGATGCCCTGGCGGGCCAGCGAGGAGCGGAACTCGTCGTGCATCACCTCAACCTCCTGGTCCACCAGGATGTCGGGCAGCTCAATTGTGGCGTTGGAAACTGCGTACTCGATGATCTTGTCGCTGAACGCATGGCGCGCGTGGTCAAGCGCGTTGCGGCCCAGACGGTCGCGGACCTCCTCGCGGAGCGCGGCCAGCGTGGTGTACTCGCCCATGTTCTGCGCGAAGGCGTCATCGGCCGCCGGCAGGATCTTCTCGCGCAGCTCCTTGAGGTCAACCTCAAAGCGCACGGGCTTCCCCGCAAGCGACTCCTCGGGGTAGTCCTCAGGGAACGTGATGTCGAAGGCGGTGCTCTCACCGGACGTGAGACCCACGATGTTGGCCTCGAAGCCCGGGATGAGGCGGTCCTCGCCGATGATCAGCGGCATCCGCTCGGATGACCCGCCGTCAAACGGCACGCCGTCCTTGGTGCCACGGAAGCCGATGACGGCCCAATCGCCGTTCTGCGCGCCCCGCTCCTCAACCGCCGCCAGCGTGGCGTTCTGGTCGCGGAGCTCATCGATGACCTTGTCAACCTTGGCGTCATCAACGCCTTCGATCTCAGGCGTGAAGTTGAAGTTGGCGTAGTCGCCCAGGACCACCTCGGGCCGAACCTGGATGGTGGCCTTGAAGCGCAGCGGCTGGCCCTCAACCGCCTCAATAACCTCGACGTCCGCGTTGGTGAGGGGAATGATCCCCTCCTTGATCACGGCTTCGCGGTACGAGTCCTGAATGAGCTGCTCGACAGCCTCCTCAAGGACGGTGCCGGGGCCGAGGACGCGCTCGACGATATGTCGGGGCGCCTTGCCCGGGCGGAAGCCGGCGATGCGGGTCCGGCGCGAGAGGCGCCCGGTGGCATCGCGGACCGCGCGGTCCAGCTTCTCAGCAGGGACCTCGATCTCGAGGAGGACGGAGCTTTTGGGGGCAGGGGTGGAGGTCACGTTCATCGCCGGGCGAGTATAGGGTGGGTGGGCGGGGCGGGCCGAGGCGGCGCGCGCCTTGCCTCGTGCACGCCTCGTGGAACGGCGGCGCCGGGCGGTAGACTCCCCACACGGGCGAGTGGCGAAATGGCAGACGCGCCGGCCTTAGGAGCCGGTGTTCCGTGAGGAACGTGTGGGTTCGACCCCTCCTCGCCTACCAACGGCGTGAAGGCGCGGGCGCATGCGCCTAGGGTGCGGCCACCACGTTTGCCGCGCTGTTGATCTCGGTCAGATCCACCACGAGCGACGCTGTCGCGCCGGCGGTCGTGGTACCAAGCAGCTCGTACCTGACGATGTACCCGCCGTCCTTCGCAACCCACACATCCCATGTCCAGGTGGCGTCCCGCAACCCAAACTGCTGGCCGGCCCCGTTCTCCTCAATCAGATCGGGGCTGGCAACCAGGTGGACGGCCGCGACACCGTTCTGCTGCTCCACCCCCACGGTGGTCATCCGGGCAACATAGGTGTCGTCC
>CAIXZV010000321.1 GCA_903924005.1 uncultured Chloroflexota bacterium
AGGTGGAGATCCTCGTCCTGGACGAGGCGGACCGCATGCTGGACATGGGGTTCATCCGCGACATCCGCAAGGTGCTTGCGCTGCTCCCCCCGCGCCGCCAGAACCTGCTGTTCAGCGCCACCTTCAGCGACGACATCCGCGAGCTGGCCTCGGGCCTCCTGAACAACCCGGCCATGGTGGACGTCGCGCCGCGCAACACCGCCGCCGAGCTTGTTGAGCAGGTGGTCATGCCGGTGGACCGTGAGCGCAAGCGCGAGCTGCTCTCGCACCTGTGCCGAACCGGCCGCATCAACCAGGCGCTTGTCTTCACCCGCACCAAGCACGGCGCCAACCGGCTGGCCGAACAGCTTGGCCGCGACGGCATCGCGTCGGCCGCCATCCACGGCAACAAGAGCCAGGGCCAGCGGGTCCGGGCGCTGGACGACTTCAAGACTGGCAAGGTCAACATCCTCGTCGCCACCGATATCGCCGCCCGCGGTATCGACATCGAGGCGCTTGAGCACGTTGTCAACTTTGAGCTGCCGATGGTCCCGTCCGACTATGTGCACCGCATCGGCCGAACCGGTCGCGCGGGCGTGGGCGGTCTTGCGGTCTCGCTTGTCTGCATTGACGAGGCAGAGCTCCTGCGCGACATCCAGCGCCTGCTGCGCCGCGTGCTCCCCTCAGAAGTCATCGAGGGCTTCGAGCCCGACCGCACGGTCCGCCCTGAGCCCATCCTGCTTCGCTCCGGCGAGATGATGGGTCGTGGCGGCCAGCGCGGCGGCCAGCGCGGCGGGAGATCCCCCGTTCCGCACCGCTCGGCTGCCGCGGGTTCACGCCCGGCGGCTGCACCGCTGCGGTCCGGCGGCGCACCGCGGCCTGCCGGCGCAACCTCTCGGCCCCGACAGGATGCCGGTTCGGCCATCGGCCGCCCGGTGGGCAATCGCCCGGTTGGCGGCAGGCCCTCGCAGGGTCGGCCACCCAGAACCACCGGGTTTCCTGGCAATGCCGCGCATACTGGTGGCACACAGCACACCAGCCATACACCGCACGTCGCCCACACGGGCGATCGAGCCTTCGTCGTGCTCCCGGGGGAGCGTCTCAGCCGAGCCGTGACGGAATCCGGCAATGATCGAGCGGGGACGGCCCCGAGTGGAGGAAGGACCCGATGACCAAGCATTCCCGCCACGAGCGCGAGATGCGCACCGTCCAGAACGAGCGCCTCAAGGTCGTTGAGGCCCAGTGGAACGCAGCCATCCCGGCCGACGTTGCACAGGCATTCGCCCGCGAAGTTGAGGCCGTGCGTGCACGTGGCCCGCTGCCGCCGCGCCCCGACATGGAGCCCGGCACCCTCCCCAACCCTCCCCGCCCCGGCCGTGAGCCGAAGCCGGTGAAGGAAGAGCGGAAGCCGCGGCGCGGGTCGTACTGATGACACGAAAGCGCAAGGTCTACCTTCCGCCCAAGCGCAGCTCCAAGGGGCCTGCGCCGGTCTACGTCGCCCCGGTGACACCGCCCACAGTGGCGGTGATCAACATGAAGGCGGGCATGGGCCGGGTTGAGATTGCGACCGGCATGCGCGTCACCATCATGGGGAGCGGGCTGTACGCGGGCGAGGCTGCCGTCGTTGAGTCGCTGGTGGGTGGGGTCATCCCTGCCGCCATGGTGCGGACCGAGGCTGGCCGAACTCGTCGTGTGCGGACCATTGATCTTGCGCCGGCTGCACGTCCCGTTGCGCAGGCGTCCGTCGCGAGCGCGGAGCCTGCCGGGCAGTAGCCCCGATGGGGCACAATCGGCCGATGATGAACCGCGGCCGATACCGGACCCCCAACCCGCTGATCTCGCGCACGTCCACGGTGCTGTTTGACAGCGTCGCGGATCTTCGTGCTGCCGTGGCCGGGACAGCAGCGGGCGATCGCTGGTCCACCACCTACGGGACGCATTCGACGCCCACCACAACCGAGCTGGAGGAGATCCTCCTTGCCGGCGAGGGTGGCGCTGGCGTGGCGCTGTCACCCAGTGGTGTTGCGGCCATCACCATCGCGTTCATCGCGGCTGCCCGCGCGGGTGACCACGTCCTTGTTTCGGACTCCAGTTACGGCCCCACGCGCGACCTGTGCGATGACGTGCTTGCCGGCCTGGGCGTTGACGTGGAGTACTACGACCCGCTGATTGGCACCGGGATCGCGGCGCTCATCCGGCCCACCACGTCGTTGATCTGGATGGAGAGCCCCGGCACGTTCACGTTCGAGGTGCAGGACGTCTCGGCGATCACGGCAGCGGCACAAGCGGCAACCGCGGCGCGACGCGAGGCCGGCATCGATCGCGCTGTGGTCACCGCCATCGACAACACGTGGGCGTCACCCGGCCTGCTTCGCCCCTTTGAACTTGGCTGCGATATCTCCGTCGTCGCACTGACCAAATACTGGGGCGGCCACGCGGATCTGTTGGCCGGGGCCACCTTCGCGAACGCCGCGCTGCTGCCGGCCGTGCGCCGGACGGCCGACCGCCTTGGCATGTGCACCAACGGCGAGGACGCGTTCCTGATCATCCGCGGGGCCCGCACAGTGGACATGCGGATCCGCGCAAGCGGCGTGGCCGCGCTGGACATGGCGCACCGCCTTGCAGGGCATCCTCGGGTTGGCCGCGTTTTGCACCCTGCCCTGCCGTCCGATCCGGGCCACAAGCTGTGGGCGCGCGATTTCCGCGGGTCGTCGGGGCTGTTTGCGTTTGAACTGCTCGCGCATGACGGTGCGCGCGCCAGCATTGCCGACGTTGAGGGCTTCACGGACCGGCTTGCGGCGCTGGGCCACTTTGGTCTGGGCTACTCGTGGGGCGGCTTCGAGTCGCTGGTGATGCCCGGGCGCGGGGCTGGCATCCGTCGGTCCGTGCAGCCCTGGACCGGTGGCGAGCTGATCCGGCTCCACGCAGGTCTGGAACCGGTGGACGAACTCTGGGCCGATCTCGAGGCGGCGCTGGCCGGCTGACCCGTTGGCCGGCTGATCCGCCGCCCGGCTGACGCCGCCCTGCCGCTACGTCTCGGCGACCGGGAGCCGCTCCCCCGCCGCAATGCGGACCGGCAGCCGGTTCTCGGCAGGCGTCAGCGGGCACGAATAGTCCGGCGAGTACGCGCAGTACGGGTGGTATGCCGCGTTGAAGTCAAGCGTGTACGTGCCGTCGCCCTCCGGCTCGATATCGAGGTAGCGGCCCGCGCCGTACGTCTCCCGCCCGCTGGTTGCGTCGAGAAACGGCACGAAGAGCGAACCGGTGCCGAGGTCGTACGCGACAAGCGCCAACTCGCGCCCGCCCAGCCCAAAACGGATTGTGCCAGCGCGCATCGCCGGGCGCTGATCGCCATCGGAGGTGGGGATCACGAACTCCTGCGGACCATCGCCCTCGTAGGGGGTCAACTCCAGACCCTCCACCCGGTACGCAAGGTCAGCCGGGAAGTACGCCAGCCCCGCAAACGGAAAGCGCTCCGAGGGCGGGATGGGACTGTCCAGCGACACCGCGAAGAAGGCGTCCTTGTCGGCCCGGTTGGCCAGGATCGCCGCCACGGGATCGTAGGGCCGGCTATCACCGAGGTCGTGTGCGTGGTCGCCTGCGTGGTCGTGGTCGTGCATCGGTCAGCTCATCGGCTCGTCGGGGTGCATGCTGGGCATGTCGTGGCGAGACTCCAGCCATCGCCGGATCGAGAGCAGCGCCGCAATCCCTTCGCCAACCGCGCTGCCAACCTGCTTGGTGGCGCCCGCGCGGACATCGCCTGCGGCAAACACACCGTCAACGCTGGTACGGAAGCGGTCGTCGGTGACGACGAAGCCCGCGGCGTCAAGGTCCACCGCGCCGCGCAGGAACGCCGTGTTGGGGTCCAGCCCCACGACGACAACCCGCGCCGCCGGCTCCCGGCGGATCGCGGCGCCGGTCGCGCGCTCCGTGGCGGTGAGCGCCGCGAGACGCCCGCCGCGCTGCTCAAGCTCGCCCAGGTCAACCCCTGTGCGCACGGTGATGCGCGGATGGTTGCGCACCTTGTCCTGCACCAGCTCGCTCGCGCGCAGCTCACCGCGGGTCAGGATGGTCACGTGCTGGGCGAGGGTTGCCAGGAACAAGGACTCCTCAAGCGCGGAGTTGCCGCCGCCCACCACCACAAGCTCGGCGGCACCCCGGTAGAACGGCCCGTCGCAGGTTGCGCAGTAGTGGACGCCCGCGCCTACAAGCCCTTCCTCGCCGGGAAGACCCAGTCGTCGATACTTTGTGCCGGTGGCCACCAGCACGGCCGGCGCAGCATAGGTGTCGCCCGCAGCCGTGGTGACCATCACGGCATCGGTTTCGCGTGCAACGCCCGTCACCTCGGCAGCCGTCACCATCTCCACGCCGTACCGCGTTGCATGCGCGACAAGGCGCTCGGCAAGCTCGGCGCCGCCAATCCCCTCCGGAAAGCCCGGGTAGTTGTCGATCCTGTCTGTGGCGCCCGCCTGGCCGCCAAGCGCGCCGCGCTCCAGGATCAGCGCGTCAAGGCCCTCGCGTGCGGCATAGATGGCGGCGGACAAACCTGCCGGCCCGCCGCCCAGAACGATGACGTCGTACGCCATCCGGCTGGCGCGCAGCTGCAGCCCAAGCTTGGCCGCAAGCTCCGCGTTGCTTGGCTCCAGCAGGTGCGAGCCGTCGGGGAAGACGATGGTGGGGATGGTCCGGCCGCCGCCCTGGAGCTCCTCCACGAATCGGCGCCCGTCAGCGTCCTCGTCGATGTCCACCCAGCGGTAGGCGATCCGCTGCTCCATCAGGAACGACTTGGAGCGGCGGCAGTCAGGGCACCACGGTGCCCCGTAGACGGTGATCTGGTCCATGGGGACCATGGTCCCCGATCTGGCGCAATCGCGCCCGCCGGGCTACCCGACTTGCGGCTGCTCGTCCACAAACATGCGCAGCCGCGTCTTCACGTTGGCGATGGAGTCGCCCGCGACAGCCTTGCCAATCTCGGTGGTATAGGCGGCGTCAAAGGCCTCGCGCGTGTCAAACCAGAGCTCGGACACGCCGTCGTAGCCAACCTCGGGGTTCTCCACCAGGTTGAACACAAGCTTGCGCACGCCCGGCAGCTGCTTCGCCAGCGGCGCGTGGCGCACGAGCATCCACTCGCGGAAGTCTGCCGGCGTTGCGTCGTCGCGGCGGGTGAGCAGGATGATTGCCTTGAACATCACGATGCCTTCCTTGTTCGGGCGCCGGGTCGGCCGCCGGCAGCAAGCACAACACAGACCAGGATCTCGTCTGGGCGCGGCGCGTCAGGCACCGCGATAACGGCGGCGTCCATCTCGTCAAAGCTCCAGATGTCGTCCTTGTTGGTGACCGGCATCGCAAGCGGCGTGCCCGCGGCGGCGATGATCTTGGTGGACGGGATGATGGCCGCGCCACCGCCGATGGCAGCCCGCACCGGGGCGCCAAACTTGGGGTGGATCAGGGCGGCGGCGTGCTCAAGCTCCCCGTCGAGACCCACGATGGCCCCCTTGCCGTAGCCGGTGACCTTGGCCTCGGGGTCCGCGGCGGTGAGTGCTGCGACAGCGCGCTGCGCGAGGATCCCCGCGATCTCGGCGCCCATCGTCTGGAGCTCCGACAGGTCCTCCACGTACCGCCCGGCAAACGGGTTGACGATGACGGCGGCCGCAACAACCTTGCGGGTTGGCGTCGCGAGCCGACGGCCGAGGACTGACTGGGTCTCCTCGGTCTGGACGACGATCCTGCGGATCTCCACGAAGCCTCCTCGGGGTCTGCGAGATGTTGTTCGGCAGGACGCCCGGGTCTATTGCATCACAGCGAAGCCCGGTCGCGAGGCGCCGGTGCGGGTACCCTTCGCCGATGGCAGGGGAGCCCCTCGTGATCATCGTGTCGTCTGGGCCGCAGACCGGGAAGTCCACGGCGCGGGCGGCGTTCGCGCGCGGGTTGCGGCTGCGCGGGACGTCAACCTCCGAGGTGATCGCAGGCGTCTTGGAGCAAGAACGCGGCCTGGCGCGCGGGACCGTGGCCGCGGCACGGGCGGTGGACCCCGAGCTCTGGCGCGGCGAGCTGCGCGAGGTTGGCGACCGGATTGGCGCTGGACCAACGCCGGCGATCGTCCGGGCAATCGACATCGGGTTCCGCGTGATTGACGGGTGCAGGAGAGCGGGAGAGCTTGACGCGGGTCTGCGACGGGCTGCCCAACTGGGCCTGACGCCTGTGGTGGTGTGGATTGTGGGGCACAACGCCAACCCGGCACAGCGCTTCGCCGACAACACCGAGGCGGCGCTGCTGCGTGAGCGGGCCACCGTTGAACTCCGCAACGATGGAACCCTGGCCGACCTTGAGCGCGCCGTGGCCGCACAGGTTGCTGCGCTGAGCGTGGCCAACGAGAGCTAGGCGGCCACCGCCCCGAGCCCGTGGCCCGCCACCGCCAGCATGACGCGGGCCGGCCGTGATCGACCGCCCACCAGATGCCGCACCGCGGCCGCAACCTGCGCCTCCACCAGCCGCTCCCGCTCTCGGTCCCCCGGGGCGGCCGCGGTGGCCGCCGCCAGCCAGGTCTCTACGCCCTGGTCCCATGCCAACGTGATCCCCATCGCCCCGTATCGGCAGGCCAGTTCGCCAAGCACGTGCGCCGCGAGACCGGTGTCTCCCGCACGTCCGGGGAGCACAACCACCATGTCTGCCTCCGCGGCCAGCCCGTCACCAACCAGGGTTTGTGCCTCTGGCGCCCCGTGCTGGGTTGGCGGAGCCCCAGCTGGGCCGCGCGCAGCAAAGCCCAGGATGCGCCCCAACGTTGGCCGGGTGGCAACCTCCAGCAGCACCACCGCGGACGAGAGACGGATCTTGCGCCCAGTGGCGTCCACGATGGCCCCGTCACGCAGGGACTTGGCCAGCACGGCGCGGACGATGGGGTGGCACAGGTCCACGCCGCGGAACCGGACCACGGCGTGGGGCTTCTGGAGCAGCTCGTGGATGGGCAGGGCAACCTGGTAGCCGACATACCCCTGCGACGTGCCGATCAGCGAGGACAGCCCGGACGGCTCCGCGATGGATCCGACATCGATATCCACCACGCGCTCCGCATCCCCGTACGCGGCCGCGGCGATCTCCGCTGCCAGCCGGCCGGCGAGACCCGTGCCGCGCTCGTCGCTGACCAGGACGACGGCGCGCGGCCGGTCCGGACGAAGTGCGAGCCCCGCAAGCGCAACCTCCAGCCGCGTGGCAAGGGTTGCGGCATCGCGCGGCGCCAGCACACCCTGCAAGGCCAGCTCACGCTCCATGGCCGCAAGCCGACCGGGTGCCACCTCCGGCACGCCGGCAACCCCGGCGGCTGCCGCCTCCAGCATCGCCGCATCCACCACCGCTCCACCGGTTGCCGTGGCGGCGGCCAGCGCGTGCTCCAGGATCTCCTTGGACCGGTCCGGCTCGCTCCGGTCCGGCAGCCGCGATGCCGCAATGCGTGGCACGGCATCCAGCGCCTCCTCTGCAACGCGCACGCCAAGGCTTGCCTCCGCGGCCGCCGCCACCGATCCAAGGATCAGGCGGATCATCGCAGGCGACGGCTCCTGCAGCCGAAGCACCACAAACCGGCGATCCAGCGCGGCATCTGCCTGGATGTGGCGCCGGTACTCGTCATCCGTGGTGGCCGAGATGATGGCCACCTCTCCCCGCGCGAGGATGGGCTTGAGCAGG
>CAIXZV010000322.1 GCA_903924005.1 uncultured Chloroflexota bacterium
CCATGCGGTAGTAGTCGCGCAGGAAGTACGTGCTCGCGACGGCGCCGGAGTAGGAGGGCGCCGCGTTGTAGGCGGGGGTGACCGTGTCGACCGGCTGGTGGTAGCCGTTGTAGCTGTACTCGGTCCGGTAGAGGTCGGCGTTCGTGCCGCCCGAGTCGCGGACGCTTGCGAAGTACTGGTCCGCGGACTGGGTCCAGGCGGTCTCCCCGCCCGAGAGGGCGTCGGCGTAGTTGTCGACCTTGGCCGACGCGTTGGTCGCGCGGCGGACGACCGAGGCGAGGGCCGTCGCGCCCGTGCACCCGCCCCAGGCCGCGGCGCCGCAGCGCCACGTCGTGGTCGAGGAGACGCGCGAGAGGCCGTCGAACTGGCTCTGGGCGAGCTTCAGGCCGGCGCTCAGGGCCGGCGGGGCGGTGCCGCAGCCTCCCGCGCCGCACGCCTGCGGGGCGTACTCGGCGAAGGTGCCGCCGTCGGGGCTGAGCTCGGTGTACGCGGCGGCGCCGGCGGCGCCGGCGGCGTCGTCGGCGAGCAGGACGCGGCGGTACAGCCCGCCCGAGCCCGCGTCCCAGGCGAAGACGCGGAGCAGGCCCGTGTCCGCCCGGCTCGCGTCGGTGACCGCCGTCGGGCGGGCGGCCGCGTCGCCGTGCGCGTTCGCGCTCGCGTCCCACGCGACGTTGAACGCGTACGAGTTCGCCCCCGCGTAGCGCGGGTCGCGGACCTGGGCGAGGCGGTGCGCGGAGCTGTCCGTGTAGCCGAACCCGGCGCAGCCGGACGGCGCCCCGGCGCAGGCCGACGCGGCCCAGTTCCGGGCGGGGCTGACCGCCACGAGGTCGCCCGTCCCGTAGGTCGAGCCCGGCGCGGTCGCGACGTGGAACACCGCCGTGCGGCTGGACACGTCGCTGGCCGTCGAGCCGATCTTCTCCGCGAACGTGACCGTCGACGGCGCTCCGCCCGATCCGGCCGCGTAGGTGGCGACGAGCTCGCGGTCGAAGGTCGTGCCGCCTGACGCCGTCCCGTCGGAGGCGCCCCGGACCGTCGCCAGCGTGTAGCTGGCCTGCGTGGTGGCGCCGCTCGGCGCGACCGTCCAGTCGAGCACTGTCGCGTTGCCGTCGCGGTCCGCGATGCGCACGAGCAGGCCGTCCCGGTTGAAGTAGTGCGTCGTGCCGTCCGCGAACTCCATCCTGAAGTCGTAGAGCGGCGTCGACAGCGTCCCCGAGGCGTCGTTGGCCGAGGCGTTTGGCAGGAGGCGCTCGTCCGCCTGGCCCCAGCGCGTGCTTGAGGCGGCGTCGGGGATGCTGGAGTGCGTGAGGTCGTCTACGAGGAGGAAGTTCCCGTCGCCGCCGCTCAGGCGGAACCCGGTCATGCTGACCGGGTCGGGCGAGCCGTCGCCGGCGTCGTCGAACATGCTGAACAGCTGCCGAGCGTCCTCCAGGACGTTGCGCGTCTCCCGGCTCCACGCGGTCGGCAGCGTCGGGCTGACCTGGATGGCGCACTGCGTCGCGGTGCCGGGGCAGTTCGCGGCGCCGGCCGGCGGCGTCGGGCCGGCGTAGTAGGTGATGTCGCAGGCCGTCGTGCCGCAGGGCGCGCCGGCGGCGCGGGCGTCCTTGACGTGCACCACGACGGCAGCCGTGGTGCCGCCGACCTTCCGCCACCACCAGTGGATGAACGGCGCGCCCACGCCGAGGGCCATGGCGGAGCCGCCGTTGAAGCAGGCGCCGGTGCAGTCCGGCGAGGACCCGACAGCGGCCGAGGGGACCTGCACACTCCACGCGCCGACCGCGGCGTCGGCGCTCGCCCCCGTGCCCGCCCCGCCGGTGGTCCAGGAGGGGTTGGCCTCGCCGATCGAGGCCGCCTCCTGCGCCTCCAGCCGGACGGCGTCGAAGTACGCCGAGCCGGTGCCGCCGGTGGGCGCCTGGTTCTGGAGCGCCGTCACCTGGAGCGTGTCCGAGCTGCTCCAGCCCGACGGGAACCGGGCATTCCCCAGGAAGTCGGCGAGGAGGTTCCGCGAAACGTACAGCCACGACGAGGATCCGAGGCCCGGGATGTTCTGGTACGGAAAGGAGGCACTCGGGTCCCAGCCGGTCCCGAGCGTGTAGACGAACCACTTGTCGGCGCTCCGCTCGACGTCGTGGATCTTGAAGCTCAGCG
>CAIXZV010000323.1 GCA_903924005.1 uncultured Chloroflexota bacterium
CAATCTCGGATCACGCTGCCGCCGGTCTCCAGGCGCCACCGAGACTCATTGCCCAGCGTGGTAACCTGGTCGAGCACGTCGCGGGTGACCGCGGCGCCGCCCAGGATGTGCCGGCGCTCAAGCACAACCGTCTTGAGGCCCGCGCGGGCAAGGTAGGCCGCGGAGATGAGCCCGTTGTGGCCTCCGCCGATGATCACCGCGTCGTAGCGCTGCGGCACGCCGCCCTCCGTGTGGGTCGTTATTCAGCCTGCATAGTGGTGATGCAGTCTATCGGAGGGTTGCCGCGCACGCGACGGCTGGTACTGTGTGTGTATTGCTTTCACACTTGGATGCACACGATGGCGCTTGTCCGCACCAACATCACCCTCCCAGCGGAGGTGCTCGCCCTGGTTGATCAGGTTGCCGGACCGCGTGGTCGGAGCGCGTACATCGCTGACGTTGTTGCGCGGCAGGTCCGCCGGGACAACGCCCTGCGCGTCATCCGAGAAACGGCGGGCGCCTTGCGCGGCTCCAAGACCTGGGGCGAGACGCCGGAGGAGACGGACCGGATCCTGCGGGAGCTGCGGGAGAGTTGGGGCAGGGACAACAAGATCTGGGGCGTGGCGGGCGGCGAGTTGGAGGGAGAGGGCCAGTGAGCCGGTATCTCCTTGACACGACCGTCCTGATTGACCACTCGCTGGGCCTGTTCGGAGCTACGGCCCTCATCGAGCGCCTCCTGGGTGAGACCGGCGACCTCTTCACCTGTGACGTCGTTGTCACCGAGGCGCTGTCCAAAGGGACCGACGAGCAGCGAGCGCTGATCGACAACGTCATCAGCGTGCTGGAATACGTCTCTACGACGCCAGACGCGGCGCGCTGGGCAGCGGCAGCGCGGCCCGAGCGGGCAAGACACTCCAGCCATCGGCTCGCGGATGCAGTGGTTGCTGGCGTCGCGTGGTCGCTGGACGCAGTCATCGTGACGCGCAATCCGAAGGACTTTGAGGGTCAGGGCGTGGGCGTGCTCGCCTACGGCCCGGCCGCTATCGCGTAGCCGCGCACGCAGGAGGGATCAGATGAGCCAGTTCGATGCCGGACCGAACCAGCGCTTCGTCACCTACACGTCGGGCGACTCAGGAGGGGAAGTTGACACCGACGGCTTTGTGTCGCGGATTGCTGCGGACGCGGATCGCCGAAAGCTGGACGGCTGGCGGCTGCTGAGCTCCAGCGTCTTCCCGTCGCGCCAGACCGGGACCGCGGGCAATGTGCTGTTCCAGAGCGGCGGACAGCGCGCGACGATGCTCTCCGCCGTGGTGGTGTACGTGCGGGACTTCTAGCTGCCGGCGCGGGCAGGGTTCGCTCCGCCCGAACGAAGAAGTGCGGCTAGGTTCGCCGGCGGCGGCGCGGAAGCGTCACGAGTGCAAGCAGGATCATGAAGGTGATCCCGGCCAGGAGATGACCGGGGTCCGGCGTGCCGGCAGCTCCGTCGGCCGCAGGCGCAGCGTCGGTTGGCCCCGTGGTGCTGCCCGTCAGGCTGATATCCGCGCGAACCTCCACCGTGTTGCCGAGGATGTCGGTGCCGCCTGCCTCGATGTGCGCTGAACCGGTCGTGGCGCCAGGCGGGACGGCCACGTCAACGTGGGCGCGCCCGTTCTCGTCGGCCAGATACGTGCCGAGGTAGAACTCGGTGCCATCCCCGTCAACGAGGACGATTCGAACCAGCGTGCCCGGCTGGAAGCCCGCAACGTCCACATGGAGCTGCGAGCCGGGTCCGGCGACGGCCTGGCTCACGGAGATCGCCGCTGGTGATGTCGGCGATGCCGTGGGCGACGCTGACGACGTGGGGCTGGACGTGGGCGACGCTGTAGGGCTGGGCGAGGGGCTCGGCTCCACATCGCCTGCCACGGAAATCCAGTAGACCTCCGCGGCGGGGACGGCGGGCGAGAACGGGACCGCCAGAGGGAACAAACCGGGCCACGGGCCGATCGAGACAACCGCCACCCCGATAGGGTCCTTCACGCGGTTCTGGAGGGTAAAGGTGATGGTCTGCGCACTGCATGCCGGCGGGACGTCGGCAAGGTCAACGGCATCCACCCCGTAGCCCCCGAAGGTGGGCACGAAGCGCGTACTCCAGCGCACCGCTACGCCTGCAAAGTCACACAGGGCAACGCTGGTCGCGGCAGAGCGGACAACCCCGGGAAGGGGCGGCGGGCCGCCCAAGGCGGTGGCAGCGGTCCCTGCAACGAGAACCGCCACCAATGCAGCGACGATCACCAGACTGCGCATGTCAGGTCTTCAGCCTGAGGCGGGGCACGTACTCCCACGCGAGCCCCAGCGCGAGAATTGCGCCGAGGGCGCCCATGACGAGCGGACTGCGGATTGCCGCCAGGACCCATGCGAACCCCGGGACCGTCAGGACGGCACGGCCAATGAGGTCTGCCGCCCGCGGGTGGTCCACGTCGGGGG
>CAIXZV010000324.1 GCA_903924005.1 uncultured Chloroflexota bacterium
CCTCGCGCCCGGCGGGACCTACATAGCCACCGACGGCCTCGCCAACGCGCTCCTTGCGCTCGCAACACGACGCTTCGGAAGCCGCCGCGTGGTCTTCCCGACGCCTCGCGTGACGCAAGCGAACGTCAGCGCGCTGGCCGAGCTGCTTGGGGCGGGCGAGTTCCGCCCGGTCATCGACCGCCGCTATCCGCTTGCGGAGGTTGTCGCAGCCGCCCGCTACGTTGACACCGGCCACAAGACGGGCAACGTGGTGCTGCTTGTGGGGGACACGCCCGTCTAGCCCCATCCCGGCGGGGCGCCGCGGCCCCGGGTGCCGCCACCCAGGGCCGAATTCCGGGTCGTTCCAATCAGGCGGAACCATCTGTGGACAACCCGCTCGCGGCGACCACTTCTGCGATTGCCCGCAGCGCTGGATCGCCGGGCGGCGGCGGGAGGGCAACCCCGGTGCCGGCCAGCCAGGCGATGAGCCGGTGTGTGGCGGCAGGGTTGATGCTGTAGACGCGAGCCCGTCCGTCCAGCGCGGACCCGAAGCTGCGCACCAGGCCCGCGGCTTCAAGCAGCGCGAGCTGGCGTGACGTTGCCGGGCGGCTCAGGCCAAGCTCATACGCGATCAGCGACGACCGCATTGGCCTCCCGGCGAGCATCGCAATGATGCGGAGCCGCGTTCCATCGGCCAGCAGCCCGATTGCTGACCCAGGTTGGTTCGTCATGCCCGGATCCTAGGTGCCGCTGCTTATCCACCACTTACGCGCCACGCGCGCCCTGTCGCGGTTGTCCACAAGTCGTTCCGCTTCGTTGGAACTACCCGGATTCCGGGTGAATCCGGATGCCCCACCCGCTTCCGCTACCCTCGCGCCATGACACCCCGCGCATATGCCCTGTTCTTCACGTTTCTCGCCTGCTCGATCGTGCTCGGCTGGCTGGCGTCACGGGTGGCGGCACACTTCGGCGGCCCCAGCGCCAAGACGGCGGCGATTCTGCCGTTCGTGGCCGGCTTTGGCGCCTTCTACCTGATCGGCCACAAGCTCGGGATCGAGATTGGCCCACAGGTGGAGATGTTCGGCTTCCAGGTCTCGCTGTTTGGAGATCTGGCCATCGGCTTTGCAGCTGCGATGATCGGCGCGCTGGTCCAGATGGCGGTGGTGTCAGCCCGCGGTTCCGCG
Source organism: uncultured Chloroflexota bacterium (assembly GCA_903924005.1). GTDB lineage: Bacteria > Chloroflexota > Limnocylindria > Limnocylindrales > CSP1-4 > CAIXZV01. The sequence goes on from CAIXZV010000324.1 coordinate 1,164, forward strand.
CGGCATCGCGCCGGGTAGATCGCCCGTGGCGATGGGCATGCCCGCCCGCGACCAGTCGCTGTACGAGCCCGGGTAGAGCAGGGGAGCGGGCAGCCCCGCGAGGCGCATCGCCAGCGCGTTGTGGCAGGCGTTGATGCCGCTGCCGCAGGCCACCACCACCTCGTCGTCCAGCCCCTCGAACCGCGCCCGAAGCGCCTCGGCAGGCAGGAAGCGCCCGTCCGGCCCGAGGTTGCCGCTCAGCGGCCGGTTGAGCGCCGTGGGGATATGCCCGGCCACCGGGTCAATGGGCTCGATGTCGCCGCGATACCGCTCTGGCGCTCGTGCGTCCAGCAAGGCGAACTCGCCCAGCCGCGGTGCCAGCGCGGCACGGTCAATCGTGCGTCGCCAGGCCGTCGCCAGCGTGAGCGTCCCTGACAGCGTCGGCGGGCTGTCTTCGCCGGCCTCGGTCGCCCAGGATGGGATGCCGCCGTCAAGCAGGCGAACTCGCGGAAACCCAAGGTCGTCCAGCATCCACCAGAGGCGCGCAGCCACCGTGCCGCCGTTGTCGTCGTAGACGATTGCCTCGTCACCGTCTGCTAGGCCCAGCGCCGCCATTCGCGCCGCAAACACGCGGGGGTTGGGCAGCGGGTGGCGTCCGGGACCCTCGGGCGCAACAAGGTCGGTGTCAAGATCCACGAACCTCGCCGTGGGGATGTGACCGGCGAGGAAGTCACGGCGCCCCTTGGCCGGGTCGGCCAGCCACCAGCGCACGTCAAAGACGGCCAGATGGGGATCGTCGAGGCGCGCGAGGAGCTCGTCAGGGTTGATCAGCAGCATGGCCAGAGCATACGGGCCAACGCGCGCTGCGCACGGAACATGCGGTATTCTCTCGCACGGCGCCGCGACGGCGTCGTGTGGCGCGGAGCTCCAACACTGCGCCATCTTCGCTCCGGTGTAGCTCAGTTGGTAGAGCGGGTGACTGTTAATCACCATGTCGTAGGTTCGAGTCCTACCGCCGGAGCCAGTTCCCCCTGCTGATCCATAGTGGGATGAGCCACGTGTCAAACATCCTCCAACGGCTTCCCGTCGGCGAACGTGTCGGCATTGCGTTCTCGGGGGGTCTCGACACGAGTGCCGCCCTGCACTGGATGCGCTCCCACGGGTCCATCCCGTATGCGTATACCGCGCATCTGGGCCAGCCGGACGAGGCAGACTACGACGCCATTCCGCGCAAGGCCATTGCCTACGGCGCCGAGAAGGCTCGCCTGATCGAGTGTCGCCCGCAGTTGGTGGCCGAGGGCATCGCCGCGCTGCAGTCAGGCGCCTTCCACATCTCCACGGCCGGCCACCTGTACTTCAACACCACGCCGTTGGGACGGGCCGTCACAGGGACCATGCTCGTGTCCGCGATGCGTGAAGACGGGGTGGACATCTGGGGCGACGGCAGCACCTACAAGGGCAACGACATCGAGCGGTTCTACCGCTACGGCCTGCTGGTGAACCCCGCGCTGCGGATCTACAAGCCCTGGCTGGACCAGCAGTTTATTGACGAGCTGGGCGGCCGCGCGGAGATGTCCGCCTATCTCGAGGGCGCCGGTCTCGAGTACAAGATGAGCTCCGACAAGGCGTACTCCACAGACTCCAACATCCTGGGCGCCACACACGAGGCGAAGGATCTCGAGTTTCTCGACAAGGGCGTCTCCATCGTCAACCCCATCATGGGCGTCGCCTCCTGGCGGCCAGACGTGGACGTCCCTGCCGAGACGGTGAGCGTCCGCTTCCACGAGGGCGAGCCCGTTGCGCTCAACTCTCAAACCTTCGAGACGCCGCTGGCGCTCTTTACGGAGGCCAACGTCATTGGCGGCCGCCATGGGCTGGGCGTCTCGGACCAGATTGAGAACCGGATCATCGAGGCGAAGAGCCGCGGCGTCTACGAGGCGCCCGGCATGGCGCTCCTGTACATCGCGTACGAGCGGCTGGTCACGGGCATCCACAACGAGGACACGATTGACCAGTACCGCTCCAACGGGCGGCGACTGGGCCGGCTGCTCTACCAGGGCCGCTGGTTTGACCCGCAGGCGCTGATGCTGCGCGAGACGGCGCAGCGCTGGGTTGCGCGTGCGGTCACGGGCGAGGTCACCATTGAGCTGCGCCGTGGCAATGACTACTCCATCGCGGACACCACCTCGCCAAATCTGACGTACCACCCCGAGCGGCTCACCATGGAGAAGGGCGACGAGGTCTTCTTCACGCCCCAGGACCGGATTGGCCAGCTCACGATGCGCAATCTGGACATCGCAGACACGCGCGAGAAGCTGGTGGTGTACCACCGGGTGGGCCTGATGGGCACCAACCGCGAGGACGGGCTGCCGCTGCTGCCGGCCGCTGCGCCCGAGCAGGGTCCCGTGGAGGGCGCCGAGTAGCGCCTGCGCGCACCGGTACACCACGGCGGCGCCGCGTAGGTTCACCGCGGCGGCGCCGCGTCCACCCGCTGGACGGGTGACGCGCGCACCACTGGCACCGGTACGCCTTCCGGGCGCCCGCAGGACCACTTGGAGGGTTCCGGCGTGCTCGTCGCGGGTGCATCGTGGCGCCATGCTCATTCGCCGCATCGCCAGCGCGCTCCTGGGGCTCGCCGTGGTTCTGGCGGCGCTCCCGTTTGCCGCCGGCGCCGCGGGCGTCGCCCGCGCTTCTGTGGCGCCAGCCCTCCCGCCGGTGCCCGCCGCGTGGCCCTTCGCGGATCTGCAACTTGGCTTCGCCGATTCGCCGGGCGGCGCAGCAGCGCTCAGGACCTCGGCGCCCTTCGGCATGCGCTACCAGTACCTCGCCGGGGGCGTGAACACCGGATCCGGCTGGGCCACGTGGAACACGGCCGGCAACTTTGTCACCTGGTACGTTGAGGAGTCCTTGGCGGCCGGGATCACGCCGGTCTTCCCGTACTACATGCTGCTGCAGAGCAACCCGGCGGTTGGAGCCGACGAGGCCGCACAGGACCTCTCCAACCTGCGCAACGTGGCCACGATGACCGCCTACTGGGCCGATGTGACGCTGTTCATGCAGCGCGCGGCGGCTGGTGCGGGCGGCAAGCCCGTGGTGCTCCATGTGGAGCCCGACCTGTGGGGCTACATCGAGCAGGCGGCGGCCCACAACGCGGGTGCAGATGTGCCGGCGGCGGTCGCGTCCACCGGGAACATCAGCCTGGCTGGGCTCCCCAACACCGCGGCGGGCTTTGCCCAGGCCTTTGTCCGCCTCCGCGATGCCTATGCGCCCAACGTGTTGCTGGCATACCACCTGTCTGGGTGGGGGACGATGATCGACCTCCACGCCAGCCAGACCACCGATGCCGAAACCGATGCGCTGTCCGCCAAGGCGGCCAACTTCTACGCCTCGCTTGGCACCAACTTTGACCTCGCGTTCACCGACCTCTCGGATAGAGACGCCGGCTTCTACACGCAGATCTACGGTGACAGCGGCGCGTCCTGGTGGAACCCCACAGACTTCCCGCGGTACGCGCGGTTCATCAAAGCCTTCGTGGCCGCCACGGGCAAACGGATGATCGTCTGGCAGATCCCGATGGGCAACACGGTGATGCGCGCCACGAACGACAGCTGGGGCCACTACGCGGACAACCGCCCGGAGTGGTTCCTCGCAGACACGGCGGACGGGCACCTCGCCGCCTGGCGCGACGCCGGGGTCATCGGCCTCCTGTTTGGCGGCGGCGCCACGGGGACCACCTGCGCGTGCGACGCGATGGGGGACGGCGTGACGAACCCCGCCGCTGCCGGCACCCACACGCGCGCCTCGCTCTCCGCGGATGACGACGGCGGCTACCTCCGCAACCGCGTTGCCGCGTACTACGCCAGCGGTGCCTTGGCGCTGGATCCCGGAGTGGCGCCGGGCCCGACGCCCACGCCCATCGCCACGCCTGCCCCAACGCCCACACCCGCGCCCGTCCGCTGGACAACCAGGGCGGCCGTCTCGTCGACGCTCGTCCAACGCCGCCATTACGTGACGGTCACCACCACGGTGACGGCGTCCCGGGCCGGCACCGCGCTGATCGACATTGAGCTCTATGGCCCCACCGGCAAGAAGACTGCTCAGCGCTACTGGTCCGCCGCGGCGTTTGCCGCCGGGGTGCCGCGCACGCTGCGCTGGACCTGGTACGTGTCATCCACGCGCGCCATCGGCCCGTACACCGTCAAGATTGGCGTCTTCCGGCCAGCGTGGGGCGCGCTGCTCGTCTGGAACAACCGCGCGTCGCTGTTTCGGGTGATCCGCTAGTCGTCGCGTCGTCGCGTCGTCGCGTCGTCGCGTCGTCGCGTCGTCGCGTCGTCGCGCTAGCGGCCCGTCAGGACACCGTGTCGGGCTTGCGCAACCAGCGTCTGCAGTTCGTGCTGCGAGCACTGCGCCTCGGGGTTCACACCGGCGCCATACCGGGTGACTTCACGGATTCTGGCGAGCTCGTCGATCGCCGCTGCGGCCCCGGGGGCCAGCCGCTTCAGTGCCGCCACGCTCTCGCCGGTTGTGCGGCTGGCGATGTGGTGGTAGCCGCGAAGCCTCGCTGCCTGCTCAACGCAGGTCCAGGCTGACTCGGGGGTGAGGCGCCGCCGCCGCCTGTGAACCACCGATGCTGCAAGCGCGATCCACACGGCCGATGCTGCTCCGGTGAGCAACGGCAGCTGCGTGCCGGACGCGCCGGACGTGCCGGACATGCCGGACGACCCGGCCGGGAGCGATCGCCCAACCGCAGAGGGGGCGGCCGCTCCGCGGCCAGGCGCCGGATCCAGCGTTCCCGCCCGTGCCGATGCGTCGAAACCCGGACCCTCGTCACCGGGTGTCGCGCCCGGCGCGGCGGTGCTGTTCTTGATGAAGCCGCCGGACGGATCCGTCGCCGACCCGGCCAGAGGCGCTGCGCCCGTGGCCGCCTGATCGTGAGCCTCTGCGCGGCCAGGTTCGATGAGGAAGTGGTGGCCGAGGGGTGCCCCAAACCCGGATGCGCTTGCCGTCATCGCGGCGACGAAGGCCAGACCTGTAAGCACCAGTGCGCGGCGGGCGTGCGTCGCCCCCCGCCACGGCCCGGCAGATGGGGTGGCCGCATCGGCAGCGGCTGCCGGCAACCCGCGCGAGTTGGCATGCAGCGCCAGGAGGCCACTCCACGCCCCAAGCAGCCCAGCGGGATCGCCAGAGGTGATGGCCGCGCCAAGGGCCATGACGGCGGTTGCCGCTGCCACGCACCCGGTGCGTGCGCCAAGCCGTTCCGCCGTCAGACCCGCGGACACTGCCGCCAGCGCGATGGCCACGAGCGCCAGCACAGGGGCGTGAATGGTGCTTGGGTCCGCGCCAAGCCTGAGCACGCCGATCACGGCAGCAGCGCCCAGCAGACCCACGAGAGCGCGCCGCGCACGCCCGAGGGCGGCGAGACGCCGCAGGAGCCACACCCCTAGGATCCCAACTGGCACACCGGCCAGCCACGCCCCAACCGCTGGCCAAGTTGCATCGGCACCAAACAGCAGCGCCGAGAGCCGCACGGCGGCAAGCCCCGTCACGACGAGGCCGGACACAGCGAGCGCGCTTGGACGCGGGTGCGCCTGGTGGTGGGCATGCGTCTGAGGCTTGGGGACTCGGGGCGTCGCGGCTTTGGTGGTGAGTGCCGTGCCGCCGGTTGCGCCCACCACAAAGGACTTGATGCCAAGGCGGTTGAGCTGCTTGCGGAGCGCCTCGCTGACAGCCGCCGCCCCCGCCAGCACGGCGGTTGTTCGATGGGGATGGCCGGCCGCCGCCGCCAGGGCACCGGGCCACGTCGACGAGTCGCACGCGGTCAGCAGCACCACCCCGTCGCCAGCAACGCGCGCGTGCAGGGCCGTGAGGGCCGTTGCCACGGGGGTCCGGGCTGCCTGCACAGCGGCTGTCGCGCCCGCGAGCGCCGTCAGGAGGGCACGCCGATGCGCCTCGCCACGCCCAGGCGCCAGTTCAGCTCCAGCAGCACCGCCAAGGACGAGCCCCACAAGGCGCCCCGCGGCGAGCTCGTCCTCGGCGATCCCGGCTGTCGCGGCCAGCAGCGCCTCAAGCGAGGCTCCAGCCCCGCCGTCCGCGTCAACCACAATCCAGAGCCGGTCATCGGCCTCGTTGTCAAACTGGCGAGCGAGCAGTTCACCGTGGCGCGCGGACGGCCCCCACGCGATATGGCCAACCGGGTCGCCGGCCGTCCAGCGTCGGACGCCATCGGCAGCCGTTCCGCCAGCGGCAGAACTGGACGCAGTCTGGGTTGCGCTCCCTGAGGCGGAGGCGAGCCGCGGCCGCCTCCAGCCGAGAGGCGTGACGGGGTGCGGGTAGACGGTCACGCGCAGGGGCGGGCCCATCCGGCGCCGCAGCGTGATGAGCCCCAACGGGTCGGACGCAGTGCCGACAAGGCCGTCGAGCGTCCAGACGCCGCGCCGCAGACCCACGACGATGGTGCGCACCGCTGTCGCCGCCCGTGCGCCGGTCACAGCGCGCACCGGCTCAATCCCCAGCATGTCGCCCTCGGAGGTCAGCGTCACGTTGGTGCCAGCCAGACGCCCGCGTCCGCGGACAAGGATCCGGAGCCACTCGCCGGCGCCTGCGGCAACCAGCACGTCAGCAGGCGCAATCTCAACGTCGGCGTAGAGGATGCTGGCGCGCACGAGCGCCCACAGGCCCAGCACCATCACCAAAGCCCAGATCGACGCCGCCCAGATGACCGGGATGCCAGTGGACAGGGCGCCAAGGGCAAGCGCGGCGATGACGGCCGCCGGCACGCGCATGGGTCAGGCCTCAGCGAGCGCGGCGGTGCGAGAGCGACGCGAGGGCGCCGCCCGTGTGAGCTGCGATGCCGGATGTCGCGGGGGACACGTGGACAGGGACATCAACCGGTAGCGACGCCGTGATTGCCTCCACAAGGTCGGCTGCCGCGAGGCCGTGGCCCGCCAAGCCGGGCCGGACAACGAGCCTGTGGGCGAGGACCGGGACGGCCAGGCTCTTGACGTCGTCGGGCGTGACGAAGTCCCGTCCTGCAAGCGCGGCGCGGGCCTGTGATGCTCGGAACAGTCCCATCGCTGCACGCGGGCTCGCCCCCAACGAGGCATCGGGATGTTCACGGGTGGCGCGGATGAGCCGGACGATGTAGTCCGCAACAACCTCTGCCACGTGGACTTCGGCGACGTGGCCCGCCAGGGCCGCCACAGCGTCCGCGTCGAGCACCGGGCTGATTGCGTGTTGGCTGGCCGGGCCGCCGAGGCGCAGGATCTGGCGCTCCTCGTCGGCGCTTGGGTAGCCCATCTTGAAATGCAGCAGGAACCGGTCCAATTGCGCGGTTGGCAGGGGATAGGTCCCCTCGGAGCTCAACGTGTTCTGGGTGGCTATCACGAGAAACGGATCCGGCAGCAGCCGAGTGACGCCGTCGCTTGTGACCTGGTGCTCCGCCATCGCCTCAAGCAGCGCGCTCTGGGTGCGGGGCGTGGCGCGGTTGATCTCGTCGGCAAGCACGGTGTGGCCAAACACGGGCCCCGGGTGGAAGGTAAACGAGCCTGCCCGCGGGTCATACACGGAGACCCCGGTGATGTCCGCCGGGAGCATGTCCGGCGTGAACTGGATGCGCTGGAAGCTGGTGCCAATGGCCGCCGCAAGGCTTCGTCCAAGCAGCGTCTTGCCCGTGCCGGGCACATCCTCGATGAGCACGTGGCCGCCGGCGAACAGGGCGATCAGCAGCAGTTCAACCTCCGCCTGCTTGCCCACAACAGCCGTCGCCACACACGCGGCAACCCGATCGCCCGCCATCGCGACGTCTTTGGCGGTGAGCGCCAGCTGGGCGGACACGGCTCGGACGGGCCGCGGCCACAGTGGCGTTGGGTCTGGCAGCGAAACCTTGACGGGGCCTGGGTTCATGTTCCCATGCTCGCCCGAGGGGTGCGCTGGCGATAGATCGCATCGGGCTCGGGGCGGCGTGGGTCGAAACGGCAAAGCCCTGTCACGGGCCCGTTACTCGACAGGCGAAGAAGCCGGACAGACGCCTGCCTGCATGGCCCCACCCACGCGGCCTGGCCCACGCAGCCTGCCGCACGGCCACCGGTCAGGAGCAGGGGCGTACCTCGTTGTCGGCAACCGCGACGATCGTCCGCTCATCGATTGCCACCAGGTTGCCGGTGAAGGTCATGCCGCTTGCCGTCAGGGAAACACTACGCGGACACGGCGTGTTCTCGAGGATTGCCTGCGTCCGAGCCAGCAGCGGCTGCATTGCCGCCTCGCCGAAGAGCTCGATCATGGGACGGCCAACGGCAAACGGGTACCCAGCGCCAAACAGCGGTCGAGCGGCCGGGTTTGCCTCACGCAGGCGCCAGTCAATCACGGTGCCGTCAGGGTCGCGCATGACCTCAGCCACGACGATGGCCCCCGGCAGCCCGTCGAAGAGCTTGCGGTAGCGGCGCTCGCTGGCCTCGAGGGCCTGCTGCCCGTGACGCAGATCCGTGATGTCGGTCAGCGTCTCAACCACGGCGACCGGTTGCGGCTCGCCCGCTCGGCGGATGGGCTCAGAGCTCACGGTGACCCAGCGGACGGCATCGCCCGGCACGCGGATCCCCAGAACGACGCCGCGCTGCCCAACGCCGGTGCGGAGCGTCTCCAGCGCGGGACGCTGGTCCCTGGGTAAGCTCCGGCCATCCTCGTGGATGGTGCGCCAGGCGGGGTCGAAGGGCGCTGATCCGTCCAACTGCTGCCGACTCAGGCCAAGGATCCGCTCGGCCGCCCCGTTGCAGGTGATGAAGGCGCCCAGGGCGTCGATCAGGATGACGCCTTCCGCCATCGCGGCGATGATGGAGCGCAGCCGCTCTTCGCTCTCGGCCAGCCGGGCCTCGGCCTCGCGGGTCTGCGTGACGTCCTCGATGGTCCAGATTGACTCACCCGCGGCGTCTGCAGGCTCCGAGACGCGTGCCGACATGCGGGCAAGGAACGATGTGCCGTCCTTGCGCCGCAGCCAGTGGTCCGTCGCAAACGATCCGCCCGCTGCCAACACCGGGTACGCCTCGGCGCCAAAGCGCGCCCAGTCTGCCTCGTCCGCATACAGACGCAGCGTGCTTGTGTCGATCATTTCATCGGTGGTGTAGCCAAACAGCTCCTCCATGCGCCTGTTGACCCAGAGCAGCCGCCGGTTGCGCACCTTGATGATCCCGACGGGAGACCCCGCAAGGATCAGGTCGCGATCGCGAAGTGCCGCCTCCACCTGGCCCACGAGATCGAGCCGCTCCGCTTCCGCGCGCCGGCTCTCCGTGAGGTTGCGGACAAGGCTGTGGAGATACCGCTGGCCGTTGACCGTGAAGCCCCGCGAGCTGACCTCCACGGGGAAGGCAGAGCCGTCGCGTCGGCGGTGGATGGTCTCAAACCGCGTGCCGGTCTTGTCTGCCTGCGCCATCTGGGGGGCGACGGCGGTCATGGTTGAGGGGTCGCGCAGATCGCGGATCGTGAGGCCCTCAAACGCTGTCCGCGTGTAGCCGTACTCGGACAGCGCCCGGTCGTTCCCGTGCACGATCGCCCCGTCCGTCGTGACGATGATCTCAATCTCGTTGAGCCGCTCGTCGAGGCTCCGCAGACGGGCATCGTCCATCTGGTGGCGCGTGAGCTCAAGGCGCTCTGTCACGTCGGTGAAGGTCATGACAACACCGTCGGGCGACCCGTCGGCAGCCGGCAGGGGCTGAACGCTCATCGTCGTCCAGACCAGGGACCCGTCACCACGTCTGACGGCACCCAGCCGGTCCTTGACTGGCACGCCCGTCCGCATGACTTGGGTTGCCGGGTGCTCAGTCAACGGCGTGATGCCGTCTCCGTCCAGCAGCGCCCAGCCCGGCGGCGGCGACTCGCCAAATCGGAGCTGGCTGCCGCTCAGCCCCAGGATCCGCTCAGCGGCGGCGTTGGTGATCACCGTTCCGCTGGCGCGGAGGGACACAACCACCCCCTCGCTCATGGCAGCGATGACCGCCCGGCCAAGCGGGTCGGCGGCGTCGCCAGCGCGGAGCGGCGCCAGGGGCGTTTCGGACGCGGGCGTTTCGGACGCGGGCGTTTCGGACGCGGGCGTTTCGGACGCGGGCGTTTCGGACGCATCGGGCAGGCCGATACCACCCGGCGGGGGCTGCGTGGGTTGCGACGCGTTCACGCACCGATGATACGCACCGCGATGCCGCTCGAAGCCCGCTCACTCGGGGGGGCTCTCGGGCTGCGCCCGCGGCCGCCCGGCCGCCCGGCTGCCCCGTCTTACCCCGCTTTCGCGACCACCTCGTCGAGGTAGGCCGAGATGCCCGGCACCGCGCGGAGTCGGCGCTCGAAGTAGGCGTTCGTGGTGCGCAGCGCGTCGTCCTTGACAAGCGTGACCTCGGCCGCCCGCGACGCCGACGTGCCGCCTTCGGCGAGGCTCTTGCGCACGGCGGTGAGCGCGGCAACCATCTCCGCCTCCTCGGGGCCGTCAAGCGCGGCGACCGCCGCCATGATCAGCTCGTCCGCCTGGTGGAGCACCATCTCGGTGTCGAACTCCGATCCGGGCTTGCCGGCATCGTCGATTGTGCGGACCAGCGCCGCCACCTGGTAGAGGATGGTGGTGGGCTCGTCAAAGAGCTCGCGCAGGTACGCGGCCTCGGCGTAGCGGCCGCTCAAGCGAAAGATGTTGTAGAGGCGTCGGGCAACCTTGCCAAAGTTTGGATCCTTGACCGTGTACTTCCAGACCTCGTGCTCCAGCTGCTCCACATAGTCGTCCACTGAGTCCGCTGACAGCTCCTGCACGATCTTGGTGAAGACCGGCAGCGAGTCCGCCTCCAGGTACACCTCTTGGAAGTACGGGTCAAGATGCCCATCGAGCGCCACGATCTTGCCGTTTGGCGCCTCCCAGGTGGCGTCCAGCACGTTGCTTGCGTTGGCCAGCGCTCGGCGCGCGGGATCCGCCACAATCCAGTCCACCTTGCACCAGCCAGGCTCTGCCGCGGCATCGTCCCAGGTCAGCTCAAACGGCACACCGTCGCGAACGGCGCCAAACTTGCCTGCCTCCACCTCTTCGGGCGACCACGAGATGGGCCATCCCTTGCTCACGGGCTGGCCGTCGCGCACCGCGTCAAACGCCCACGTGCCAAACTTGACCTCCCACAGCCGATACGTGGGGCCAAGCTTTGTGGCGAGGGCCTTCTCGCGGATCTCGCGGCTGAGGATGGCGCAGGCCGCCTCGCGGGTTGGCGCGGTGATGTGGATGCGCTCGAAGTAGTCGCAGTCGCCCGGAAACGCCTGCACCTTGCTCTGGGCGGCCGAGCCCGAGATCGCGAGCGCCGTGCGCACCTCCGGCAGGCGGTCGGGGAAGCCCACGATCTCGCCGATGCGGCGGAACCGGTCAAGGTCCGCGCCCGAGAAGTCCAGCATGGTCACCCGGTGCCCGTAGATCCCGGTGTTGACGTCCACCACGACGTCGCCGCCGGCGGTCTCTACCTCGATGGCGGCCATCCAGGCCGTCGCCTCGTGCTCGTCCAGCTCCACGCCAAGCCGGCGCGCCGACTCGATCACGCTGTCCAGTGCAGACCCGCCACCCGTCGTGTCCATCGCGATCCCTCCGGCTCTGTGGTCCTGTCCTGCCGCGCGGTTCATCGCTCCACCCGTGATGCGCCCGCGCGTTGGTAGTATCGGCCTCGGCGCCCATGTGCGATCGCCCGCCGCCGCAGGAGCCGCCGCCGGGAGGCGCATGACCGACGAGATCTGGATCAGCGTGGACGTGGAGGCGTCCGGACCGTCGCCGTCGACGGGGAGCCTCCTCTCCATCGGCGCATGCCTTGTGGACAGCCCGGAGGAGGGGATTGAGGTCCGCATGCGTCCGGATCCGTCCATGCCGTGGGATGAGGGCGCCGAGGCCGTCCACCATCTCAGCCGCGATCTGCTGCAGAAGACGGGTCTGGAGCCGCGCGTGGCGCTGGAGCAGCTGGACCGGTGGCTTGCGCGCGTCACGCCGCCGGGGGCGAGACCAGTGTTTGTGGCGCTCAACGCGCCGTTCGACTGGATGTGGGTGGCCGACGCATGCTGGAAGCACCTCGGGCGCAACCCGTTTGGCATCAGCGCGCTGGACATCAAGGCCCTGTATCTGGGACGACATCTGGGCGAGGTGCAGCGCTGGTCCGACACCGGGCGCCAGGCAATGCTGGAGCGCTATCCCACGGATCTGCCCCATACCCACGACGCGCTTGATGACGCGCGGGAGCAGGCGGCGATCGTC
>CAIXZV010000325.1 GCA_903924005.1 uncultured Chloroflexota bacterium
CAGACCTGACGGACCACTCCCGATGACGGCCACCGACTTTCCCGTGCGCGTGAGCGGCGGACGCGGCGTGATCCACCCTTCGGCGAAGGCGCGGTCGGCGATCTCCACCTCGATGGTCTTGATGGCCACCGGGTCAGCCCCGCCAACGCCAACCGTGCAGGACCCTTCGCAGGGCGCCGGGCAGACGCGGCCGGTGAACTCGGGGAAGTTGTTGGTGTACGCGAGGCGGATGGACGCCTCCTGCCACTGCCCGCGGTAGACCAGGTCGTTCCACTCGGGGATCAGGTTGTTGATGGGGCAGCCCGAGGCCATCCCGCTGATAAGCGTCCCCGTGTGACAGAACGGCACGCCGCAGTCCATACACCGGGCGGCCTGCTGCGTCAGCGTTGCCGCCTCAAGCCTCGGATGCGTTTCGCTCCAGTCCTGGATGCGCTCAAGCGGTGACCGCGACGGCATCGCCCGCCGCACAAACTCCACAAATCCTGTGGGCTTGCCCATCAGCCGCCTCCCGCCCGCGCCAGGTCGCGCGCGTTCTCCTCAAAGGCCGCCATTTCGGCGGCTTCGGCATCCAGACCGGACGCCCGCATCCGCGCCTGCGCGGAAAGCACGCGGCGGTAGTCGTTGGGGATGACGCGGACGAAGCGAGCAATCGACGAGGCCCACGTGGCCAGCAGGTCAGCCGCCCGCGAGGAGCCCGTGACGTCGAGGTGGCGCTGGACGAGCGCCCGGACCTCGGCCTCATCGCCGGACCCGGCCAGCGGCTCCAGCGAGACCAGTTCCGGGTTGGCGCGCGAGGCGAACAGCCCGTCCACGTCGTACACCCAGGCAACTCCGCCGCTCATGCCAGCCGCAAAGTTGCGCCCGGTCCGGCCAAGCACCAGCACGCGGCCACCGGTCATGTACTCGCAGCCGTGGTCGCCCACGCCCTCCACAACGGCGGTGGCGCCGGAGTTGCGCACGGCAAACCGCTCGCCGGCCACGCCGCGGATCAGCACTTCGCCAGCCGTGGCGCCATAGAGCACGACGTTGCCGACGATGACGTTGTCGTGGGCGTCAAAGGGCGCATCGGCCGAAGGCTGGACCGAGATCCGCCCACCGGACAAGCCTTTGCCGATGTAGTCGTTGGCGTCGCCGATGAGGTGGAGCGTGACCCCGGCCGGGATGAACGAGCCAAAGCTCTGCCCGGCTGAGCCCGTGAAGGTCAGCGAGATGGTGTCGTCCGGCAGCCCGTCGCGGCCCCAGCGGCGCGTCACCTCAGAGCCCAGCATGGTGCCCACCACGCGGTTCACGTTGCGGATGGGCATGGACGCGCGAACCGGCAGCCCCTCCGTCAGCGCGGGCGCGCACAAGGCCAGCAGCGTCGTGGCGTCAAGGCTCGCCTCCACGTTGTGGACCTGGGCAATGGTCCGGCGCCGCCCCACCGTATCCGCAACGCGCGGCTGCGCCAGCACGCGGGACAGGTCCAGCGAACGGGCCTTCCAGTGGTCCAGCGCCGGGCGCATCTCCAGACGATCCGAGCGGCCAACCATCTCGTCAATGGTCCGGAACCCAAGCCGCGCCATGTGCTCGCGCACTTCACGGGCGATAAACATCATGAAGTTCACGACGTGCTGCGGATCGCCGGCGAACCGGGCCCGCAGCTCCGGATCCTGCGTGGCCACGCCCACCGGGCACGTGTTGAGGTGGCAGGCGCGCATCATCACGCAGCCCAGCGACACCAGCGGTGCGGTGGCAAAGCCAAACTCCTCAGCGCCAAGCAGCGCGCCGATCACCACATCGCGGCCCGTCTTGAGCTGCCCGTCCACTTCAACGGTGATGCGCGAGCGCAGGTCGTTGGCCACCAGCACCTGCTGCGCCTCGGCCAGACCCAGCTCCCACGGGATGCCCGCGTGCTTGATCGAGGTGAGCGGCGACGCGCCCGTCCCGCCGTCGTGGCCGGAGATCAGGACAACATCGGCGTGCGCCTTCGCCACCCCGGCCGCCACCGTGCCCACGCCCACTTCGGCCACCAGCTTCACGCTGATGCGGGCCTCGTGGTTGGCGTTCTTGAGGTCGTGGATGAGCTCCGCGAGGTCCTCAATGGAGTAGATGTCGTGGTGCGGGGGCGGGCTGATCAACCCCACGCCGGGCGTGGAGTGGCGCGTCTTGGCAATCCACGGATAGACCTTGGAGCCCGGCAGCTGACCACCCTCGCCGGGCTTGGCGCCCTGGGCCATCTTGATCTGGAGCTCGCGCGCGTTGACGAGATACTCGGATGTCACGCCGAAGCGCCCGGACGCCACCTGCTTGATGGCGGAGTTCTTGGAGTCCCCGTTTTCCATGGGCTCATAGCGCGCGGGGTCCTCGCCGCCTTCGCCAGTGTTGGACTTGCCGCCAAGGCGGTTCATCGCGATGGCCAGCGCCTCGTGCGCCTCACCGCTGATGGAGCCGTAGGACA
>CAIXZV010000326.1 GCA_903924005.1 uncultured Chloroflexota bacterium
CCTCGTAGACGTCCACGCTGGACCCGATGAACAGCTCTGAGCGGTCCTGCAGGTTGAACAGGCCATACGCGTTGGAGGTGCCTGCGCGGTCGCTGACGAGGACGCCGTTCGTGCGGTGTGTGACTTCGCCGGCCCAGGGTCCGTAGCCCTCACCAATCTGGTGGAGCAGCGCGGTCCCGCGGGTGTCCGTGAGCAGCTGCCCGCGGTAGCCAATCAGGCCGCGAACAGGCAGCACGAACTCAAGACGAACACGCCCATCTGCATCCGTGGTCATCTGCTCAAGGCGGCCCTTGCGGGCGGCGAGCGCCTGCTGGACCACGCCGATGTACTCGGGCGGGATGTCGATGGTGACGCGCTCGTAGGGCTCCTGAACCTCGCCGTTGACCTCGTGGAGGATGACCTCCGGCCGACTGACCGTGACCTCGAAGCCCTCACGACGCATCTGCTCGATGAGGATTGCCAGCTGGAGTTCGCCTCGGCCGCGAACCTCAAAGGTGTCGCCGGAATCGGTCAGGTAGACCTCGATGGAGACGTTGCCAAGAACTTCCTTCTCAAGGCGTGCCTTGATCTGGCGCGATGTGACGTACTTGCCGTCACGCCCGCCCAGCGGTGACGTGTTGACGCCAAACGTCATGCTCAGCGTGGGCTCGTCAACATCGAGGCGGGGCAGCGGGCGCGGATCGCCAGGATCCGTCAGCGTGTCGCCGATGGTGACCTCCGGGAGACCTGCAACGCTGACAATCTCGCCGGGGCCTGCCTCGGCAATGTCCACCCGCTCCATGCCGCGCGCGGTCTGGAGGCTGGTGACGGTGCCCGTGAGGGTGACGGTTCGGCCGGGCTCAACGCCGCCGTCGGCATCTTCGGGCTCTTCGCGGACAACCGCGACACGCTGGCCCACGCGGATGGTCCCGTTGCGGATGCGGCCAACCGCCATCCGACCCACGTACTCGTTGGCCGACAGGTTGGTCACGAGCAGCTGCAGCGGATGGCCGGGCACAAACTCCGGCGGTGGCGTCACAGCAACAAGGATGTCGAGCAACGGGCCGAGATCGGTCCCCGGGACCGCCAGGTCGCGCGTGGCGGTGCCCAGCTTGGCGTTGGTATAGACGACGGGGAAGTCAATCTGGTGTGCGTCCGCGCCCAGATCCATGAAGAGCTCGTAGACGTCGTCAAGCACTTCGCCAGGCCGCGCGTCCGATCGATCGATCTTGTTGAGCGCCACAACAACCGGCAGATGCCGGGCCATGGCCTTCTGGAGAACATAGCGCGTCTGCGGGAGGGGTCCCTCGGCTGCGTCAACCAGCAGCAGGACGCTATCCACCATCAGCAGACCGCGCTCAACCTCGCCGCCGAAGTCTGCGTGTCCGGGGGTGTCCACAATGGACAGTCGAACGCCGGCATGTTCAATCGTCGTCTGCTTGGCGAGGATTGTGATGCCCTTCTCGCGTTCGAGGTCGCCCGAATCCATGATGCGGTCAACGACCGCCTGGTTCAGGCGGAATACGCCGGTCTGGCGCAGCATCGCGTCCACGAGGGTGGTCTTCCCGTGGTCCACGTGCGCGACGATCGCGACGTTGCGCAGGTCAGCGCGGATGGCGGTGGCAGGTGTAGCTGTGGGCACGGCAGTGCCGGGGGTGTCACTCATGGGCACGGCAAGTGTCGCACATGCGGTGCACATGAGCGGTCGCGGGGGTCTGGACGCCAGATTGGCTACACTCGCGCGGCCACAGGAGGAGCCCACTTGACCGTCGCAGCCGTGATTCTCGCCGCAACAGAGGGGAGCGCCCTCGCCGATGCTGACGGCACGCCCGCTGTTCGCCGCATGTCTGACGCTGCCTGGGCCGGCGGCGCAACGCCTGTCGTGGTGTGCGTCCAGGACACAGACGGACGGGTGGCGGCCACCCTTGCCACAGCCGAGGTCACCCTTGTGGAGCCTGCTCCCAACGCGGCGGGTCCCGCAGCACAAGTCGCCAACGGCATCGAAAGCGCGCTCTGGCTGGTGGGCCGAACGGATGCGGCGCTCGTCTGGCCCGCACGGCACGTGTGGGCTGACGCCGAGACCGTCACCACCCTGATTGCCGGCCACGGCGAGCGCCCTGACGCAATCCTCGCACCCGCGTTTGGCGGTGTCGCCGGCTTCCCCGTCCTGGTGCCGGTTGCCGCGCTGCCGGCCATCCGCGCCATTGGGCCTGATCGGACCTTGTCCCACCTCGTTGCCGATCTGGCTGACGCAGGCTGGGAGGTTGTGATCCTGGAAACCGGAGATCCCGGCGTTGCGCACGACATCGGCGTCGCGCGGTCAGCCCTGCCAGCCTATGACGGCCCCCCGCAACCGCTGGACGACCAACAACGTGACTGGGGCGCAGCGATGGCTGACCTATCTGACGACACGCCCGTCGGCGGCCCCGACACCCTGTCACCCAGCGAGCGCGCTACGCCGTAGCTCCCCCGTGGTTCCCGGGCTTGCGCAACACGTGCGCGAACCCGACGCGGCGGGCGGTGCGCGGGTCCACCCGCCCGACGGGTGAAGCGCGCGCGGCCGGCCCCAAGGCCCAGGGGCTGGTGCCGGGGTGAGCGAATGTCTCACAAACCCCAGGAACGATCCCTCGATCAGCCGCGGCCATGGTGGCTCGCCGGCGTGGCGCACCACCATGGCTGGCCGCGCCTGCGGGTCGTCGGCGCCACCGTCCGCGGGGCCACCACGCTCGAGTTGACGCCCGCTGCTGTTACCGCCCCCTGAGATCGTGGGGCGCGCCGTCAATTGCCCTTCGGACTGCGACAGCCAGAGCGGCACGGGTGAACGGCTTCGCCAGAAAGAGCGCATCCGGCAAAGGGAGGCGACCCTCCTCTGCA
>CAIXZV010000327.1 GCA_903924005.1 uncultured Chloroflexota bacterium
CCGCCAGCACTTGCGGCACGGCATACACCGTCATGCCAGCAAGGACGCCGTATTGGTGGAACGTGTAGCCCAGCACCGGGATCAGCAGCGGCAGTGTGAGCACAAGACCAACCCCAACGACAGCGGTGAGGCTGATGGCGCCCGCGATGTCGTCCGCTGTGGCGCCAATGACCGGCGCAACCGCGGCAATCGCCGAGTTGCCGCAGATGGAGTTGCCAACCGCAACCAGCGTCGCCAGCTTTCGGTTGAGCCCCAGCGCCCGCCCAAGCAGCGTGCTGGCGACGATGCCGATGAGAACAACCGCCACGATCGCGCCGATGAGCGCGGGCCCCGCCGCCACCAGCGTTGGGAGGTTGATGGACGCGCCCAGCAGGACGATGGCCACCTCGAGCACCTGCTTGCCGCTGAACGCGATACCCGGCTGCAGGCTTGCGCGGGTCCCGGCGACGGTGCGCCACAGGACGCCAAGGAGGATGGCGATGACGATCGCCTCGATGACGCCCGCGCCGATGAGGCGCTCCTCGCCAAGCTGGAGCACCCATGCAAGAACGCCCAGACCCGCAACGAGGGCGACGCCGGGGATGAGGCGGCGGATCACGGCTGAGGCTCGCGTGTGGGCTCATGCGGCAGGCGCGCCTGCGGGACGTGGGGCGGTTCGGCCGTGCGCGTCTCCAGCAGGCCCTCCCTCGCCAGCGCCATCACCGCCTCGCGGACGGCTCGGGCGCCGTGGGAGCCCATTGCCTCGCTGTAGCTGACCCACTCCCCGTTGGCGGCATCCCGGGCGCGGGCGAGGATGCGGCCGCGGAGCCATCGGGTGGTGGTTGCAAAAGCGGGCGCAGGGCGCCGCTTGTCGGGGCTGTTAGCGGCAGGCGCGGGGGTTGCCGCAGGCCGCTCCCCCGCCGCGTATCGGCACCATCGGGCGGCAGGGCATTCGCCGCACCGGGGGTCGCGCGGTCTGCACAGCGTGGCGCCGATGTCCATCAGGGCGTGTGTCCAGGCGGCGGCATCGTGGGGCACGACGGCGTCCGCCAAGGTCTGCATGGCGCTTGGCCCAAACGCCTCAGCGCCGCCCGCCGCGATGCGCCCCAGCACGCGCCGCACATTGACGTCCACGGCGCCAACCCGCTGCCCAAAGGCGATCGCTGCAACTGCGCGCGCCGTGTACGGCCCAACGCCCGGCAGCGCTTGGAGGGTGGCCACGTCAGCCGGAACCACGCCGCCGTGTTTGGCGACGATGGTCTTCGCCGCCCGGTGCACCGCGAGGGCCCGCCGGTTGTACCCAAGCCCGGCCCAGGCCCGCAGCACATCGGCCGTGGGCGCCTCGGCAAGCGCCCGCGCTGTTGGCCATCGGACAATCCAGCGCTCCCACGCCTCGGCGGCGCGTTCGGCCTGCGTCTGCTGCGCCATGAGCTCGCTCACAAGCACCGCGTACGGGTCCGTGGTGCGACGAAACGCCAGCGGGCGTGCGGTGACGGCGTACCAGGCGAGGATCGCGTCACTGGCCTCAGCAGGCACCGGGTCGAGTGGCATGCCCGCAGGATACGGTTTGCTTGTCAGCCGGCCGAGAAGGTGCCCGTGGCCGGGTCAAACACGAGGTGACCCGCGCTGGCCGTCAGCCACGCCTGCCAGGCCGTCTTTGCGGCGGCCGGATCCGTCCCTGGTGACACTTGGGGCCCGCGCACAAACCTCCCAAGCGTCTCCGCCGCGAAGGCCGCCACCGACGTGGGCGGCTCGGATCCCATGAGGAGCTCGTCATCGCCGGTGAGCTCCACAAGGACCGGGACGGCATCCGCCACTCCCCACGACGTGAGCGTCGCTGCGGCCACGGCGCGGATGCTGGGCACGGGGTCAGCGAGAAGCGGCTGCAGCGGCGCCGGGTTGACGCCCGATGTGCCGTAGACCACGACGGCGGCCCATCGTGGACCGTCAGCGGCACCCGAGGCGAGCACGGCAGCCGCGGCCTCCGCGGCGCCTGCGTCGTAACGGGCGCCAAGCACCGACCGGATCGAGTCAGGGTTTGCGAAATCGACGGCGGTGATGAGCGTCCGCACGGCTTCCACCGCCGCCGGATCAGCCGCGGGAAGCGACGGCACGGGCGTACTTCCCAATCCGCCCGCGGAGGCTGCAGCCGACAGATCG
>CAIXZV010000328.1 GCA_903924005.1 uncultured Chloroflexota bacterium
CCACCGGTTCGGCCACCGCGCCGCTCCCATCGAGGTGACGCAATTTGACACACGTGATCGCGATCGCCAACCAAAAGGGAGGCGTGGGCAAGACGACCACCACCATCAACTTGGCGGGTGCCCTCGCTGAAGAGGGCCTCCGCGTCCTGCTCATCGACATGGACCCGCAGGCAAACCTCACCGCGGGCATGGGCATCAACCTCAACGGCGTCGAGCTCTCGATGGCCGACGTGCTCGCGGACGGCAAGGCCACGTTTGAGCAGGTGATTGTCGAGACCGAGACAGCAGGCATCGATGTAGCGCCGGCGCACATCGACCTGGCCAGCACCGAGGGCGAGCTGTTCACCGCCCTTGGCCGCGAGGCCATCCTGCGCGAGGCGATCAGCGAGGCCATCACGAAGTACGACTTCGTCCTCATTGACTGTCCGCCCAACCTTGGGCTTCTGACTGTCAACAGCCTCGTTGCGGCAGACAGCGTGATCATCCCGGTCCAGACGCAGTTCTACGCCATGAAGGGCCTGAACAACCTGGTCAAGGTGATTGGCGCAATCCGGCACAAGCTCAACCGGAACCTGCGGATCCTTGGCCTTCTGGCAACCTTCTACGACAGCCGCACCAACCTTGCCCGCGACATGCTTGACGAACTGCGCGAAGTGGGCGACCACCACGTGTTCAACACGCTCATCCGCAGCAGTGTGAAGCTGGGCGAAGCGCCGCTCGCGGGAAGACCCATCACCACCTACGCCGGTTCGTCGGAAGCCGCCAAGGCGTACCGCGACCTTGCCCGGGAGGTAATTGACCTTGGCCAGGCCTGATTTCCGCGCCGCCGCCGCACGACGGCTGTCTGAGGACCGCGAGCTTCCGCCCGCCATCGTCAGCCTGCTGTCCTCGGACAACACCCGCCGCTCCACGGGCGTCAAGGTCATTCCGCTTGAGCGGATTGACTCCAACCCACAGCAGCCCCGTCTGGCGTTTGATCAGTCAACGCTGGAGGAGCTTGCCGCCTCCATCCGAGAGCACGGCGTCCTCCAGCCCATCTTGGTCCGACCCGTTGCTGATGGCCGCTACCAGCTGATCGCGGGCGAGCGCCGATGGCGCGCCAGCAAGATCGCCGGCTTGACAACCATCCCGGCGCTGGTTGAGGACATTGACGACGCCACCGCGATGGAGATCTCGATCATCGAGAACCTCCAGCGTGAAGACATCTCGCCGCTTGATGAGGCGGCGATGTACGACCGGATGATCCGAGAGCACGGCTACAGCATCCGGCGTCTCGCGGAGAAGCTGGGCAAGGACAAGGGCTACGTCGAGAACCGCCTTCGGCTTGCGGACGCCCCGATAGAAGTCCGCGAGCTGGTGTCTTTGCGCAAGGACACGCTCTCGCACGCCTACGAGCTGATGAAGGTGGCCGACCCGCGCAAGCGCCGCAAGCTTGCCGAGCAGGTTGCCCGCAACGAGCTTTCCCTGGTCAAGCTGCGCGAGCGCATTGACGGCCGGACCCCGTCCGAGGACGAGGCGCCGAGCCCCGTGCGCGCCGTGCCGCCCACGCCAATCCGTGCCGTGACAGACGCCGAGACAGCTGGGTGGACACCCGTCAAGAGTCAGCCCGACGTGAGCGACGACAGCCTGCACGCCGCGAAGCAGCAGTTGGCTGACGCCGTCGAGGGCCTGATGGGCGTGCTGCGGGAGCCGTCCCTGCTTGGGAACATCGGGGCAACGGACCGGGCGAACCTCGCCAAGTACCTGACGATTGCCAAGATCCGCCTTGAGAATGCCATCGCCGTTGTGCGGACGGGCGACGGGGAGCGATAGCGCTCCCCTCCCCTCAACTGCCCAGGCCGGCACCCATTGAGGCGCCAAGACCGCTGACCCACGCCACGGCAAGAAGGCCGAGGCCAACGGCCTGCGCCTCCCAGGCGAGTTCCCGATCCGCGATGCCGTGACCGCGCGCCACCGCGAAGGCGCCAAACAAGGCGCCGCCGATGGGCACAAGCGCCGATGCCGCCACCGCAATCTGCCAGCCCATGGGCGTGGCGAGAACCGCGCCGCTTGCCAGCGCAACCGCGGCCACCACGAGCTGCAACAGCAGCGCCACCTCTGACGCGCGCACGACACCCAGCACGGCGGCAATGGACGATGCCCCAGCCTCGGCGTCCCGCTCCACGTCCACAACAGCGTTGGCGATGGCGAGGGCGGCCCCGGCTGCCGCCGCCAGCGGCACGATGATCATGAAGACAGGCGGCAGCGTCCCGGTGGCGCCTAGCCAGCCGTAGACGGGCAGCATCGGCACGCCAACCGCCATCGGCACCCAGGAGAACGGTGTGCCCCTGGCACGAAGGTCATAGGCAATGCCGATCCCGAGGCCTGCGATCGCCACAACAAGCGCGAGCGGCGACACGGACAGGGCGAGGGCGAGACCCAGGGCAGCGCAGATGCCGGCGATGGCGCGCCCAGCCTGCAGCGATACCAGACCCGAGGGGATTGCCTTCCCGGCTCGTCCGGCGTCGCGCGCAACGTCCATCACGTCGTTACCGGCGCCGATGGCAAACTGCAGCAGCATCACCGACAGCCCAAGCTGGAGCGCAAGCGGGAACGCTGCGCCCGCAACGAGGGAGACAACCGCAACAACGATCCCGTCCAGGACGGACGGGAACGGGTGCACCAGGCGTGCCCGGACTACCCAGGGGGACGCTGGGTTGGCCTGCACGGGTGCCGGAGGGTCCTGCGGGGTAACCGCGGCCCCGCCGCTGCTAGATGTAAACGAGCTCGTGGAAGCTGTCCACCAGATACTCGATGAGCCGATCACGGCCATCGGGGACCTGGCTCCGGATGCCGGGGACGAGCGCCCAGAGCGCCACCGCCGGGACCATGAGGTGGCCTTGCGCGTCACGGCCAAGCGTGGCAGGCGGGCCGCCGCCAGAAGCGAACACCCGTTCGAATTCCTGCTCGTTGAGCTTGGCCGCGCGGCGGAAGTCCTCCACCACCTTGGCAACCCCGCGGCGAAGAGCGGTGTCGCGCATCATCTCGGCC
>CAIXZV010000329.1 GCA_903924005.1 uncultured Chloroflexota bacterium
CCGATGCGAGACGGCCAAGGCTCTCCACGCGGTTTGCCCGCGCAAGCTGCTCCTCGACGGCGTGGAACTCGGTGACATCGCTGACAACGCCAAAGACCCGCTCAACGAGACCGTCCGGCCCAAACGTCCGGTTGGCCCGGTCCCGGACCCAGATCCACGCTCCATCCGCTCGTCGCATGCGGTACTGCATGTCCCAACCGGATCCTCCGGCGTCCCATGTGGCGCGCGCACGTGGATAGTCGTCGGGGTGGATCAGGTCGTGCCAGAAGTCGCGGTCACCCAGTTGTTCAGCCGGATAGCCAAGGATGCGGGCCGCTGTGGGATTGAGGACGACGCTCGGGGCGTTGCCATCACGGTGGAACAGGATGGAGTCCACACCGTTGTAGAGCTCGCGCAGACGTCGCTCGCTCTCGCGCAGCGCACGTTCACCTGCAACCCGGTCGGTGATGTCGCGCGTGACCCCAAAAAGCCCCATCAGCGAGCCGTCGGCGGCGTAAAGGGGGCCCTTCGTTGACAGCAGCCAGTGCGTACGCCCATCAGCAAGCGTCAGGTGCTCATCCATCGTGCGCGTGATGCCTGCGGCGAGGATCTGCTGGTCCTGCGCGATGATCTCCGCCGCCTCAGCGGGCGCGAAGAGTTCCGTGTCGTCATGTCCCAGCACATCGAACTCTGGCCTGCCAAGGGCGTTGGCGGCTGCGGCGTTGTACAGGATGTAGCGGCCGGCTCTGTCCTTTGCATACACCGCCTCACCGGTGGCACCGATGACTGCCGCAAGCAGGTCTCGGCTGGCACGGAGCGCCTCCTCCGCCACGTGGCGCGCTTGGACGTCGCGGACGGCGCCAACCCAGCTCAGTGGTTTCCCGTCGTCGCCCGCGACAGGCCCCACGGTGAGCTCCATCCACCGCAGGTCGCCAGCCCGCGTCCTGATCTGCATCTGGGCCCGGAACGGCAGACCGGCACTGAGTCGCTGCCGGTGAAGGCCAACGGCGTCAGGATCCGCCGGATCCGCAAGGTGGGTGGTCCGCTTGCCAATCAGTTCGTCCGGGGTCCAGCCGGTCGCAGCTTTCACGGACGGCGACACCCAGTCGATGATGCCGTCAGCCGACACGAGGAAGATGACATCCGACGAATGCTCGGCGATCAGGCGGTAGCGGGCGTCGAGACCTTCGTGCCTCTCAGCGAGCCAGCGCTGTGCCAGCACTCGATCTGTGACGTCGCGGAAGAACGCGGCGTGGAGCCCCGGACGGAGACCGGTCTGGGCTCGGAACTCCGCGAACCGCGTGGTGCCGTCCGGCCGCGTGATCGTGAGCTCTCCTGGCAGAAGGCCCCTATGCAGGAGCGGCTCCCAGTTGGGCTCGATCCAGGGCTTGCCCTCTGCGTTTGAAAAATCGGCGGCCAGGAGGCCGATGAGGTCCTCCTGAGCGCGGCCGAGCAGTTCGCACAAGGCAGGGTTGGCGCCCAGACACCGGCGGGCGTCGTCCAGGATGAGGATGCCCTCGCTGCTCGCCTCAAAGAGTGCGGCCATCAGGCCCGCGTCGTTTCGCAGCGATGGCGAGGACAGATCGGCGGGCTTGTGGGCGGTCATGCGTCTCAGTGCCAGCCGGGGAGACCCGACCGAGCCC
>CAIXZV010000330.1 GCA_903924005.1 uncultured Chloroflexota bacterium
ACACCACCATCGTCCCAGTTCGGATGGGCACCTGTTCTTCGTGTCCCGGATCGTGAATCACCAAGAGGTCGGTGAATCGGGGCTTATCTGGCTGGGGCGCCCCGGCTGCCCGGCGGGCGGCCCCCGCGCCCGCCCCGCGGCGCGCGCGTTGTGGCCACCCGTCCCGCGCGCGTTGTGGCCACCCGTCCCGCGGGTGAACGGTTCCGCGCTGCGACGTTTCACCCCTCTGGCGCACGGTTTGTTGCGCCGAACCGCCCTGCCGCGCAACAAGCCGTGCGTGGGACGGGTGGATCGTTCCGGGACGGAACCGTTCACCCCTCCGGCGGGTGAACGCAACGCGCGCCCCAACGCAACGCGGCGCCCCAACGCAACGCGGCGCCCCAACGCAACGCGCCAGGGCGCCTAACGAGGCCGAACGGACCGTCAGGCCGGCAGGATCAACTCCGGCCCGTCGTTGCGCACGTTGTTCACCAGCGATGACACCTCGTACGCCGAGAGCGCCACGTCGTCCGACGGCTCCAGCATCGCGCGCAGCTCCGCCAGATCAACCCCGGCGCGCAGCTCCGCCGGATCAACGCCGCCGCCGGCCGCCCCGGCCCCACCGCCACCCGCGCCGTCCGCCCCACCGTCACCCAGCCACGCCGCCCAGCCCGAGCGCGGCACGATCACCGGCATCCGATCGTGGATGGCCGCCATGAACGCGTTTGGCCGTGTGGTCATGATGGTGAACGTGCGGCGCCACTCGCCGGATTCGGGGTCCTGCCGCCCGGTCCACAGCCCAGCCAGGGCCAACGGCGCACCAGATGCAGCGGTGATCCGCGTTGGGTGACGCACCGTGCCCTCCCGACGCCACTCGTAGAACCCGTCCACCGGCACCAGACAGCGGCGCTTGCGGAACGCGTCACGGAACATCGGGCTTGTGGCAACGGTCTCGGCCCGCGCGTTAAAGGTGCGCGACGCAATCCGCGGATCGTCCGACCACGCCGGGATCAGCCCCCAGCGGTACCGCACCACGGCGCGCCGATCCTCGCGCTGCACCACCACGAGTGCCTCATTGGTGGGCGCAATGTTGAACCGCCCGCCCTGGGTGCCCACGCCACCATCCGTGGAGGCTAGATCCTCGGCTCCGAAGATCGCCGCCAATTCAGACGATGGGCGCTGCTGTGTGAACCTGCCGCACATGCTGCGGAGTCTACACGCGCGCCCAAACGCTGCCCGGCGGCACCTCCGGTACCCTCGGGAGCGTGACCAACCCGACATCGGACCCTGCTGCCATGCTTGCGCAGGCCGGCCCACTCACGCGCGCTGCCGCCGTTGCGGCGCTTGACCAGGCGGCAGCCTTCATGTCCACGGCCGACTACCGCGAAGCCGCCCTGCTGTACCAGCGTGTCATCGGTTTCGACGATCCCGCTGTCACCGCGGCCGCGATGCTGGGCTTTGGCCAGGCGCTCCACCGGCTTGACGATGAGCCAGCCGCAATTGCCTCATGGACCGAGGTCACGCGT
>CAIXZV010000331.1 GCA_903924005.1 uncultured Chloroflexota bacterium
CGCCGCGTCGACCGTGGCAACAACGAGAGGGTCCACTCCCGTGGCCGACCAGCGTCCCACCACTTCAAGCCGTCGCGCGCTCCTTGGGGCTGCCGCCGCAGCCGCCATCGCCGTCGCCGCCGACGCGATCATCCGTCCCGAACCCGTGGAGGCCACCGCGGGCACCATGCTGTTTGGGAGCGCCAACAATGCAGGCACATCCTCAACAACGCTGACGGCCACCGTGACCGGGGTACCAACCCTGACGGTTATCAACACTGCCCCCGGCGCCACGGCGCTCTTCGGCAATACAACCGGGGCCGGCGCCGTTGGGGTCTATGGCCTCGGCGACAGCGGCTTCGGCGTCCTAGGCGACACCGCCCTCGCCGCCAAAGGCAACGGCGCCATCGGCGCATGGGGCAGGGACCGCGACACGCCCGGGAAGATTGGCACAGCCGGGACGTCGTACGAGGGTGTTGGGGTTGTTGGCTACGCCGCGCCCGGAGCCGGCGATGCCCTGCCGCCAGCGCCCGGGGGCGTTGTCGGGGTATACGGATACGCCCCTGCCGGCGCGGGCGTGGTTGCAGCAAGCGACAGCGGCACGGCGCTCAACGTCAAAGGGAAGGCCACCTTTAGCCGCTCCGGCCTGGTCAGCCTTCCCAAGAACCGGGCGTACGTGGACGTGGATCTTTTGGCGAAGGGCGGTCTGGCGGGGACGCCCCTCTGCTTCGCGACCATCCAGACCCGTCGCCCCGGGGTGCACGTGGAGACCATCCGTCCGAACTACCCCTCGGCCGGCAAGCTGCGCATCTACTTCAACAAGGTCGCCTCGACGACGAGCGCAACGAGCATTGCCTGGATGGTCATGGGCTAAGGCCCCGCGATCTCCTAGCGAAACCCGGCCGCAAGGTCCGGCCATACTCCGGATGACGCGGGCAATGCGCGAGGCAGTGGTGGCTCGAGACACGGTGGGTTCGAATGCAGCAGATTGACTCGATCACCATCGCCGGCACAACCAAGCGCATCGAGCTGTGGCAGGGCGATCTAACGGCCTGGCCAAGCGGGCAGGACGTGGATGTCCTCATCGTCTCCGCCTTTCCGGGTGACTACCTGCCGACGCGCCGGTCGCTCGTTGGCGCCCTGGACCGAAAAGGCCTCAGCGTCGTAAGGCTGGCGGAGCGGAAGGACATCGACGTCCGCGATCACTACGGATGCTGGCTCTCAGCGCCAATTGAGGCCACACCGGGCATGCCGTACCGGTACGTCCTCTGCTTCGAGTCCGCGCGGATGGGAGAGGCCCCCGAGGTGGTGGGCGACGTCTTTCGGGCACTGACACCAATCGCGTCGCTCCGACCCGACATCAAGACCGTTGCGATGCCAATCCTTGCGGCCGGCGAGCAGCGCTACACACCCGCCGAGATGCTCCCGCCGCTCCTCGACGCGGCCCGGCGCTGGCTCGGGATCGGCCACCCGGTGGAGACCCTGCGCCTGGTAACGCGTTCGGATGCTTCCACGAACCTGGCTCAGCAGGCATTTGCGGCAATCAGGGCAGAGCACGTCCCGGCTGCCACCGCCAACGTGTCCGAGCCGCTCTATGACGTGTTCATCAGCTATTCGCAGAAGAACAAGCCTCTGGCAGACGAACTCCTCGGGTGTCTGAAGGCGCGCAATCCGAAGATCCGCGTCTTCATCGACCAGCAGGAGCTCACCATCGGGGCCGCTTGGCAAGTGCAACTGTTCGAGAGCCTGTCACGATCCCGGAAGGTCGTGGCGCTCCTCACTCCTGACTACGTGGCGTCCAAGGCATGTCAGGAGGAGTTCAACATCGCGTGGATCCGCGCGCGGCGGACCGGCGAGCAGGTGCTGCTCCCCGTCTACGGGTACACGGCGTCTCTGCCGGACTGGATGCGCTTCTGGCAGTACGCGGACTGCCGCGAGGGGGACGGCACGCGGATGGCAGCTGTGGCCGACCAGATCGAGGCCTCGCTGCAGGACGAGCCATGGATGGGCCGAGTTGACCCGTGGGCACCCTCGGAACACTCCCTCGACCGGATGCCATGCCCGCGCTGCGCCGAATCGATCAAGCGCGCGGCGAAGATGTGCCGGTTCTGCCAGCTTGACCTGACGGCAACGGTCAACTGACCGCGGGTTCGCCGCCGGCGATGGTTAGCGCATCGCCTCGGCGAGGCGTGGGACTACACTCCGCGCGAGGTGGAGCAGATCCTGAGGCGCTGGGATGAGTTCTTCAATGAGGACAGCGACGCTTAGCCGGCCCCGAGCTGCATCGGCTGTCTGCGATGCCACCCACCTGCACGTGACGATGGCGGACGGCCGGGTCATCTCGGTGCCGCTGGACTGGTTCGACTGGCTGGCC
>CAIXZV010000332.1 GCA_903924005.1 uncultured Chloroflexota bacterium
CGATCTCTTCCAGGCCGCCTCCTCCTCCTTGGTGCGGTACTCGTTGCGCGGATCCGACAGCGAGTGGCCGTAGTAGCGGTACGTGGAGGCTTCGATCAGGACCGGGCCGTCGCCCGCCCGGCAGATCTCCGCGGCCCGGCGCACCGCATCGCGCACGGCCAGGACGTCCATCCCGTTCACCGTCTCGGCGTGCATGTTGTTGGAGGCAAACCCGGCTGCGCGTCGGGCGAGGTGGGGCATCCCCATGACCTCGTCGTCCGAGTGGTGGGTCATGCCGTAGTGGTTGTTCTGGATGAAGAAGATGACCGGCAGCCCGAAGGCGCGGTCCGCAGCCAGGTGGTTGGTCCACTGCGCCTGCGCCGCCCAGTTGAGCGACTCAAGCACCACGCCGTTGGCGTACGCGCCGTCGCCCGCGAAGCAGCACACAACCTTGTCGTTCTGCTCGTAGCGGTGCGCCATTGCGGCGCCGGTGGCGATGGGCACGCTCCCGCCCACGATGGCGTTGGCGCCGAGGTTGCCGGTGGAGAAGTCCCCGATGTGCATGCCGCCGCCACGCCCGTGGCAGTAGCCCTCTTCCTTGCCGAACAGCTCCGCAATCACGCGGTAGACGTGCTCCTCAAGGGCGGCTTCCAGCAGTTCGGCCCGGGTGGTTGCAGTGGAGCCCGCCACGCGCCCACGCAGCTGCTCGTCGGTCATCGTGCGGATGGCGGCGAAGCCCTTGGCGATTGCGTCACCGTGGCCGCGATGGGAGCTGGTCACGTTGTCGTCTGCGCGCAGGATGGTGCACGCGCCAACCGGCGATGCCTCCTGACCGATGGAGACGTGCGTGGGGCCGCGATAGTCATAGCCCGGGAGCGGGTCGTAGCCGCCGGAGCGGAGGCGGACGATCATCTCCTCCATCTCGCGGATGGACAGCATGTCGTCAAGCAGGTCGAGCGCCTCGGGGCCGGTGATTGCGCCAGCCGCCATCTCGGTGGCCAGGGTCCCCTGGAAGGTGAAGCCCCGGATGGAGCCCAGCTGCTCCTCAAACGGGGCCATGTCCGGCCGCAGGTCGCTGCGGTAGGCGGCTGCCGAGGTGACCGTTGCTTCCGTTGTCATGACGCGCTCCGATGGTGTGCCGGCTGCCCGCCGCTGGGGTGACGCGCCGGCGTCATGCCTTGATCACGGTGATGCCCCGACGCTCGAGGCTGCGCACAATGCCCTCGTCAATCCCTGTGTCCGTGACCAGCACGTCCACGGATTCGAGTTGGCCCGCATGGACAAACGAGTGCTCGCCCATCTTTCGGCTGTCGGCCAGCAGCACCACCTGCGACGCCCGCTCGAGGGCCAGCTTCTTGGTGAAGGCCTCCGCGGGATCCGTAGTGGTGAGGCCGTCGTCAAGCGACACGGCGTAGGAGCCGATGAATGCCGTGGCCACGTGGATGTTCTGGAGCAGGTGCTGCGATAGCGGACCCACAAGGGCCTGGCTGGTGGCCCGGAACTCGCCGCCGATGACGATCAGCCGGGGGCCGCGCCCTGCAAGCTCCACGATGGCCGGCAGGCTGTTTGTCACCACCGTCAGCCGGTCCCAACCGCGGAGCAGGCGCGCCGCCGCAAGGACCGTGCTGCCGCTGTCGAGGTAGACCGTGTCGTCGGGCGCGAGCATGGCAACCGCGCGCGCGGCGATGCGCTCTTTCTCCTCGGCGGCTTCTGCGGCCTTGACCTCGAAGTGTGGTTCGCCCGTCCGCTCATCCACCGCGATGACGCCGCCGTGGACACGACGGACGAGACCCTCTGCCTCCAGTTCGTCGAGATCGCGGCGAACCGTGGCCTGTGACACGCCCAGGGCCACGCTGAGCTCCTCGAGGCGCGCGGCACGACGCGACTCCACGATCGCGCGGATGCGCGCCCTGCGCTGGGGCGCCAAGTCGCGTGCGGTTAGGGAGTCGCCATGCTCAGCATCGCCATGCTCAGCATCGCCATGCTCAGCATCGCCATGCTCAGCGTCGTGCTCGTCGGCGGCAGTCACACTCGTATTCTTGCAAGATCGGGCGTTATCTGTCAAGAACTGTCACAACCGAGCGAACCCACGCGGGGATGCCCGAGGCATCGCCCTCCTCGACGCGAACGGAGCGACGCCGGGGCGTGCCATACACTCACCACACTCACTGGATCCGCAGCGCCAACCCCGCCTGACGAGGGCTCGCTCACACCATGCGCGCCGACCGCGTCACACCCGGGCAGCCTCCCCGGTTCGAACTCGCCGGATCTGTGCTTGTCTCTGACCTTCGGAATGCCGGCCGCCACTGGATGAAGGGCAGGCGGCTCACCGTCGAGGACCTCGCGGCGCTTGCTGCGGATGGCCCTGCTTCCCCAATCGGCGTCTTGGTTGCGGACCCTGGCGACATGCACGAGGACGAGGCAGCGCTGCGGCTGGCGCTCGCGGTCACCGGGGCGGCTGGTCCGGCTGCGGCTGGTCTTGTGCTGCGTGGGCCAGCGCAGTCGCGGGTTGACCTCATCTCGACGGTTTCCGGGATTGTCTCCGTGCGGACGGCCGCGCTTGCCCGGCTCAACCTGATCGATCCGTTGCTGGTGTTTACGGTTGCGGACGGGCGCGTGGTTGGACCTGGCGACCTGGTGGCAAGCGCCAAGGTGGCACCGCTGCTGGTCGCGTCGGCCACCGTTGAGGCTGGCGAAGCCCTGGCCGGGCGCGGAGCCCCCCTTGTCAG
>CAIXZV010000333.1 GCA_903924005.1 uncultured Chloroflexota bacterium
GCAGGTGGACAAGCTCATCGGCCCTGTGCATGCGCTGGGTTTTGCAGAGTCCACCGTCAAGCTTGCCAAGATGCTCACGGCCACGTTCCCCAAGCCGCTGGACTCCGTCCTGTTCCTCAACTCGGGCTCGGAGACCATCGACGGCGCCATCAAGCTGGCCCGGCGCGCCACCGGCAGGCCCGCGATCATCTGCTTCCGCGGCGCCTTCCACGGCCGGACCATCGGCGCCACGAGCGTGACCAGCTCATCGCTCAACTACCGCATTGGCTATGAGCCGCTGCTCCCGTCCGTGTATCAGACGGTGTACCCCGCGGTGTACCGCTACTACGCGGGCGATGAGCAGAAGGCCGTTGCCGATTCGCTCAAGCATCTTGACGGGCTGCTCATGACCACCGTCGCTCCCTCGCAGGTGGCGGCCATCATCATTGAGCCCGTCCAGGGCGAGGGCGGCTACTACCCGGCGCCTGCGGCCTTCCTGCAGGGCCTGCGGGAGCGCTGCGACAAGCACGGGATCCTGCTGATTGCAGACGAGGTCCAGTCAGGCTTTGGCCGGACCGGCCAGATGTGGTCGTTTGAGGAGTCCGGCATCGTCCCGGACGTCGTCTGCGTCGCCAAGGCCATCGCCAACGGGCTGCCGCTCTCGGGCATCGTTGCGTCCACGGACCTGATGACCCGTTGGGGCAAGGGCGCCCACGGCACCACGTACGGCGGCAACCCCGTGGCGTGCGCGGCGGGCGTGGCGGTCTTGGAGACCATCCACGACGAGAACCTGGTGGAGAACGCCCGGCTGCGCGGCGCGGAGCTCCTGGGCGGTCTGCGCGAGCTGATGGCGGACCACCCGGGCATCGGCGACGTGCGCGGACGCGGTCTGATGATTGGCGTGGAGTTTGTGAAGGACCGGGCCAGCCGCACGCCTGACGGCGCAACCGCGGACGCGGTGACGGCCCGTGCGGTGGATGCGGGGCTGCTGCTGCTCAACTGCGGCATTCAGCACCAGGTGATCCGCTGGATCCCGCCGCTCAACGTGACGGTGCCAGAGGTGGAGGAAGCCCTCCACATCTTCGAGGGTGCCCTCCGCGGCTAGGAAAGGGCTGACGCCCCACCGCCCGTAGGGGAACGGCTGGCGATGTGCCACGGGCGCCGCTCCCGGAAGCCACCCGCCACACCGTCCGGCGCACAACCGCTGAACATGCAAGAGCACCCGCGAGATCGGGTGCTCATAGCTGCTGCGCCTGCCGGCGTTCCGGCCGGCCGCGGTAGGGGTGTGGCGAGCGTCAGCGGTTGCGGGTGAGGAAGTCCATCACGTCTTCAAGCCGGAAGCGCCGGTCACCGCGCTTGCAGACGCGGAAGAACGGGAGCTCGCCTCGATCGCCAAGACGCTTCACGGTGTTGACGTGGAGGTGGAGCATCTCGGCCACTTCGCTCGCCGTGAGCATCGGTCCGAGTTCGCTCATTGTCATTGCTGCCATCTCGTTCCTGCCTTCTCCCCGCTGACTGCGGCCTGCCGACATCGTGGGCACTTGTGTGTGGTCTTGCCTGCTACTGCCCAGAGTGTCGGGCTCGGGGTGGGTCTGGACAAGGGTTACTCTCGTAACCCGGTAGTACTAGGGGGTGGGCTTGTGGTGTCTGGTGTAGCCCCATGTGGACCCGCGGTGAAGGGCCACAAGGGCCACCGCCGGAGCGCCTGTCAGCCCGCAGCCTCAACGCCAATCTCTGCGCAGGCCGTGGCAAGGCGCGCGTCCGTTGTGGCCAGCGGCAAGTCCCGCCGCGCGGTCAACGCGGGGTACGCCGCGTCAGACACCGACACGCCGGCGGTGCGAGCCATCTCACTGACGACGCCGAGCGCGCGGACCAGATCAACGGGCTCGACGGTCATGGGATGCGCGACGAGCAGCTCGCGCAGCCTTGCGTGATCTGCGACGGTGAGCCGTTCCCGACGCCCCGTCGTGCGCAAGACGTTCGCCATCTCAAGCGGCTCGAAAGCCGGAGCCACGGCGCCCTCTGCCATACGCCTGTCGCGCGCGGCATCAGCCGCTTGGCCATTCTTGATGAACACGATGTCAAGTCGTCCAAGCCGTGGCGATTGCACGACGCTATAGTTACAACCGTCCCGCACCACGTTGGTGTGGCCGCTCACTTCTGCTGCGCCGCTGCAGGTGGATTGTCGTTGCACAGGCCTCGCCTCACGCTTGACGGCCCGGGCGCGAGCAGATCCACAAGGGGCGATCCGGTGGCAGAGACGCGGTCCTCGACATTCCGGACGGACGTCGAAGGGCTCCGCGGGGTGGCGGTGCTTGCCGTCGTCCTGTTTCATGCGAACCTCGGCGGGCTGACCGGCGGCTTTGTTGGCGTCGACGTCTTCTTCGTTATCTCGGGCTTCCTGATCACAGGGCTCCTGGTCCGCGAGCACGCTCAAACCGGCGCCATCGGACTGGCTGGGTTCTACGCACGTCGGGTCCGGCGCCTCCTCCCAGCGGGCCTGGCCACCTTGGTCGTGACCCTCGTCGCGGCGGTCGTGATCGTGGCTCCGATCGACCGCGCAGGGATCGCCGGGGACGCTGCCGCGGCCGCTCTGTCTGTTGGCAATGTGCGTCTGGCCCTTGCATCTGGTGACTACTTTGCCGCGGTCTCCACCGCGTCGCCATTCCTCCACTACTGGAGCCTTGGCGTTGAGGAGCAGTTCTACCTCGTCTGGCCAGCCCTTCTGCTCGTCACGATGCGGGGCACCAAGCCCCTTGTTCGCCTGGGACTGGCGCTCGCAGCCCTCTGCATCACGAGCCTTGCTGCAAACATCTGGCTGACGGACTTCGCGCCGAACTGGGCGTTCTATTCGCTGCCCACACGGGCCTGGCAATTGGGCTTGGGTGGTCTGCTGGCAATCGGCGGGGGATGGATCGTCGAGCGCGCCCCGCGGCTAATCGCGGTGCTGGGGTGGGCTGGGCTCGGCGCAATCACAATTGCTTTCGTCCTCTATTCGGAGGCGATGCAATACCCGGGTTTGGCCGCGATCGTGCCGACGTGCGGCGCGGCGGCCGTCATGCTCGGCGGGACAGTTCCGCTGGGACCGGGCAAGGTGTTGTCCCTCGCGCCGCTCCGCTTCCTGGGCAGGATCAGCTATTCGCTCTACCTGTGGCACTGGCCGATCTTCGCCCTTGCGCCCCTTGTCCTCGGAGCTCCGCCCAGCGCCCCGATATCGCTCGCGTTGATTGCCCTTTCGATTGCCGTTGCCACCGTGTCGTGCTCGCGGATCGAGGCGCCCTTCCGGCGCGGCTTCGGCGCACATCATCTGCAGCCGCGTCAGACTGTTGCCATCGGCTTGACCGCCATCGCTGTCATCGCCCTGGCGGCATCCAGCATTGCCGCCGCACCTTGGCAGCCCATTGCCCCCCCTGAAGGATCCCCGGTGGCGGTGGCCACGGACGCAATTGGTGAACCGTCTCTCGACTGGGCCGATGCCACCCCGATGCCGACGGGCACCGGGGTTGGAAACGAGACGACTGCCCCAAGTCAGAGCCCCGTGGCGTCCCCAACTTCTACTGCTGACCCCGTCGATGCGTCTCCTGGGACGCCGACGCCGGTGCCCTCGATCCCAGTGACGATTGCTCTGCCGGCCAACGCCATTCCGAGCATCGACAAGGTGCGAGCAGACGAAGATCGCCTTCGCGCGGACGGATGTCTGGTCGTTGAACGCGTCACGACAACGCCAAGCTGCTGGTACGGCGCGGAAGCCGGCACCTTCACGCTTGCGCTCGTGGGCGACTCCCACGCAGCACAGTGGTTCCCTGCCGCGGAGAGTGTGGCGAACCACGAGGGCTGGCGCCTCGTGGTATTTGCGAAGGTCTCATGCCCGTTCCTGGATATGCCGGTCGTGAACCTCGCGCTCAAGCGGGAGTACCGCGAATGCGCGGCATGGAACCGCAACGTCGTCCGCAGGCTCGATACGCTGCATCCGGACCTGACCCTCGTCACGATGAGCCGAACTGCCGCTCCGGCGCTGAACCCCGAGGACGACACGGTCGCGGCCCGCGGCGCCGCCTTAGGGCGGATGCTTGAACAAATCCAGTCCAAGGTTGCCGTCCTGGTCGACACGCCCTTTGCCGGGTTCGATGTGCCGGGCTGCATTTCGCTGCACATGGACGACGTGCGCCGCTGCATGATCCCCCGATCGACCGCGTTCGCCGGTGGGCTCGGCAAGATCGAGCAGATCGCAGCCAGAGCGAGCGGGGCATCACTGGTGGATCTGACCGACAACATCTGCCCGGGGACGGGCGCCTGCCCCGTGGTCATCGGGCGGATAATCCTCTATCGTGACCTTGGTCACCTCACGCAGACCTTCGCACGGTCACTCGCCCCGGCGCTGGCCGCGGCCCTGGTGCCCATTGCGGCCGGGCCCTGAGGAGGGATCTCCCCACATGTTCTTGCTGACACGAACTCAACGTCTTGCGGTGGTCCTCGCAGGACTGCTGTTGTTCAATGCAACTGGTGCATTTGCTTCCGGGGCAATACCGCTGTCCTCAGTGACGTCCATGACCACAGCCAGAGCCGCCGCAGATCGCGAGCGCCTCTGGGCCGACGGGTGCATGGGGTACGAATCCACCACCGTGCCGCGGCACTGCGTCTATGGCGTACCGACATCGGCGACGATCGTCGCGCTGGTCGGCGACTCGCACGCCTCGCACCTGTTTCCCGCGGTGGAGAAGCTTGCGAAGCAGCAGGGCTGGCGGCTGGAGGTCTTCGTCAAGGTCTCATGCGCGTTTATCGACATGAAGGTCTGGAACGCTGCGCTGCGCCGCACGTACCGAGAGTGCGCAACGTGGAACGCCAACGTGGTCCGACGGATCGCCGCGCTGAAACCGGCGATGACCCTTGTCGTCAACAGCAGACTCGCCCTGGTGCCCGCGAACCTTGCCGACCGAACCAATGCCCGCAAGGGAGCCGCGATCGGTAGGGAGATCGCCAAGCTCTACGGCAGGGTGACGCTCATTGTGGACTCCCCTCGGGCGACGTCGAGCGTACCCGCCTGTCTCGCCGCACACCTTCGCGACATCCGGCCCTGCGCGTCGACGCGCACGTCGGCGCTGCGTGGATCTCTCGGCCTTCTGGAGACGATTGCAGCAGCAGCAACTGGTGACAGCCTCATCAACCTCACATCGGCGATTTGCCCGGCCTGGTCATGTCTGCCCGTGAGGAACCGAGCCATCATCTACCGCGACACAGACCACCTCACAGCCACGTTTGCGCGCAGCCTATCGTCAGCCCTGGCCGCACAACTGCTCCCGCTGATGAGGTCGGCAGCGCGAGCACCAGTTCTGCTGAGGCCGCAACCTTGAACGCGAAGCGATTGCTGCCGAATGCGCTCGCGGTGGTCTTGATCGGGACCGCTTGGGCAGCATCGGGGCTGGTGTCCGGGCAGATCGTCAGCGCGGGCACACCATCGATGCCCACCGCCACCGTTCTGGAGACCAGAGTCTCAACGATCGCGTCGTCCGCGGCCAATCGGTCCTGGGAGCCCGCCGTCGCCGCCGACCCGCTCAACCCGCAGCGTCTGGCAGTTGTCTACGCGCACGGGCTCTATTCCATCCTGCCGGTCGTCCGAATCAGCCACGACGGCGGCATCACCTGGCGGACGACAACAGGCCGGCCCCCCGGTGGCGGCATCCACTTCGTTGTGGCGTGGGGTCCTGGGCCCGTCAGCGGGTCATCGCGCCTCTACCTCGCCATCGAGGCGTCGTCTGGGGTCGGTGTTCGGCTGGGGACGTCCTATTCGGATAACGAGGGTGGCACGTGGTCGCACGTCCGAGTTCAGATGGACACCCCAGCGTGGGTTGGCGGGATGCCCGACTTGACGGTCGATACCATCCCCACCAGTCCAAACTACGGGGTCGTCTACGCCACCTACAACTGGCAAAAGTCTCGGACCACCGGGCCAGGCCTGCGCGTCCTCGCGTCAGCGGACTACGGGGTGACATTTCGTCCTGTCGAGGTCCCAGCCCTGCCGCTGGTCCCGGGCTATCGCGCCCGACACAGAATTGGCTACCGGCTGGAAACCGCTCCTGACGGTGCCGTCTTCGTCGCGTGGTATCAGGCGGATCTGCGGTTCTGGTTTGGCGGCGACCCGCTCAACGTGGGACGCTTGAGTAACGTTGGCAGGCTTCGTGTTGGGATTGCCCGGCTTGCGTTCAACCGGGTATCGGGCACGTGGCTGCGGGGACCATCCGTGACCGCGGTCACCTTGCCTCGCACCTTGTGGAACATTGGGTCCGTGAAGCCGGATGGCTTGACGAACAACCCTCAGTGGGCCATTCCGGTGGCCGTTGACCCGGCCACAGGCACGGTGATGCTCGCTGTGGGGGCCGACGGCGCCGTACGAGTCTGCGCTGGTGGGCAGGCTGGTCTCGCCTGGACTTGTCGCAGCCTGCCGGCTCCACCAAAGGTCAACGGCCGGGCCCAGTGGATTGCCAAACCCGATCTGGTCGCGGGCGCCGGGTTCCTAGCCGTCACCATGCGGATCTTCGACAAGGTTGGCGGGACATCGGGCCATGCGTACAGCCTCTCTGGCGACGGCGGAGTCACCTGGACCAGACCCACGCCAATCAGCGCCGTTCGGTGGCGCTCCGCCCGGGTGGCGGGCGCCCTGAACGGGGTCGGACTCCGAAACCGGGCCACGGTGACCGCAGACGGAACGACGGTCTTCTTCGTCTACGGCGATGGGCGGTACGGCGTTTCAGGCGTGAACCGCACGGCCGTGTTTGGGGCCCGTATCACGGTGACGGTGACGCCCTCGCTCGTGCCGTCCGCGAGCCCGTCAGCGTCTGCGTCCGTGGTCCCGCCCGGCTGATCCTTGCCGGTCCTCCGGCCGGAGAGCCGGCTCCGCGCGACGGGCGCGTGGGGGCAC
>CAIXZV010000334.1 GCA_903924005.1 uncultured Chloroflexota bacterium
CCTGTGGGCGAACTCCTCGACACGGCGAGGCTCTTGGGCTGGCTGCCCCAGCGTGTCGCGATGGTCTGTGTCCAGATTGGATCAACAGGGCACGGCCCTGGGCTCACAGAGCCCGTTGCTGCGGCGTTGCCGCGGGCGGCCGCGATGGCCAGGACCGAATTGCGGGCGCTTGCGTCCCGAGCGGAGGCGGCGGTATGAAGCGACGGTTTGACCGGACCCTGAAGGTCCTGATCGGACTCAACCTGCTTGTTGTCGCGCTGCTCGCGGGCACGATGGTGGCGGACTGGATGCGCCTTATCCCGGCCCGCGGCACCGGCGCCTCGGTGGATTCGTCCTCGTCGCCGTCGGCGTCGATTGAGCTGATGCAGATGGGCCTCGCCCACATCCCCACCTCCAACGACTGTCTTCTCTGTCACGACAAGGGGGGCTCGTCAGGCGTGAAGCCCATCCCGGCCATCGGCCATCCGCTTGCCGGCTGGACGGCGTGCCTCACCTGCCACACAGGCGACAAGCTGGGCCGCGAGGCCCCGGGGCACACCGGTATCACGCAGACCGAGTGCACCAGCTGCCACAAGGAGGCCCAGGCTGGCCCCGCCATCACGCAGGCCCACGCCGACCTGAGCGAGCCCTGCTTGAACTGCCACGGCAAGGTGGCCCACCTGCCGACAAGCATGGTTGGCCGCAACGAGGATGACTGCTGGCTCTGCCACAAGCCCAACCCGTTGCCGCCGCCCATCAAGCCGCACCCGGATCCCCAGAACCTTTCGTGTCGAGCATGCCATCAGGCTGCGGACGCCGGCTCCCTGCCGATTGACCACGCGCTCCGCGCCGACGCAACCTGCGTGCTCTGCCACGACATCTCGAAGGCGACATCCTCGTCGTCTCCGGCGCCCAGCGCGTCAACGCCCGGGGGCTGATCCGGAAAGGTAGGCGATGATGGTCAGATGCCTCACCTCATCGTCCTAACCTGGGAGCAGCTCGACAGCCTTGTGGCGTCGCTGGCCGCGTCTGTCGGCCGCGACTACGACCTGGTGCTTGCGATCTCGCGCGGCGGTCTTGTGCCTGCAGGGATGCTTGCGTACCGCCTGGACCTTCGCGAAATCCTCGTGGCGGGCGTGGAGTTCTACCGGACCGATGGCGGGACCCACGCCGAGCCGCGCTTTCTCCAGTTCCCGCCGCCCAGCCTGCTTGAAGGCCAGCGCGTGCTGGTGGTGGACGAGGTGTGGGAGACCGGCGAGACCATGGCGGCCGTGCTCGCCCGCGTCCGTGCGGCTGGCGGGCAGCCAACAAGCGCGGTGCTCCACTTCAAGCCCGGCCAGTCGCGTGTTGCCGGGCGCCCGGACCACGCGGCGGCCGAAGTGGAAGACTGGGTCCGCTACCCGTACAAGGCCGGTGCCTGAGGACCATCGCCCCACGCGGGCTTCTCATGCACCTCTCAGCCCGGGCCGCTGTACTGGCGGCAGCGTGGCGGGTCCGGCCGCGCTGCAACCTATGTCCCCGCACAGGCAGCCTGCATGACCAACGCCGCCCCCGCAAGCCGTGACCTCGCCCTGCGTCCTGGCGTGATGCGTCTTGCCCCGGTGCTCCTCGGCATGCTCGCCGCGGTGCTGTACATCTGGGACCTGTCTGCCAGCGGCTACGCCAACACGTACTACTCCGCTGCCGCGCAGGCGGCGTCGCAGAGCTGGTCCGCGATGTTCTATGGCGCCATCGATGCGGCTGGGTTCATCACCGTGGACAAGCCGCCGGCCTCGCTCTGGGTGATGGGTCTGTCGGTCCGGCTCCTTGGCCTGAGCCCCTTCGCGGTGCTCCTGCCGGAGGCGCTGGCCGGGGTTGGCTCGGTGCTGCTGCTGTGGGCCGCCGTGCGCCGCCAGTTTGGGGATGCCGCCGGGCTGATTGCGGGTGTCGCGCTTGCGCTGACCCCGGTTGCGGCGCTGATGTTCCGCTACAACAACCCCGACGCCCTGCTGGTCCTGCTCTTGCTGGGCGCCGCCTATGCGCTGATCCGCGCGCTGGACACGGACCGGTTCCGCTGGCTGGCCCTGTCGGGGGTCCTGGTGGGCTTCGCCTTCCTCACCAAGTACCTCCAGGCGTATGTCGTGCTGCCCGGGTTTGCCCTGGTGTGGCTTGTGGCGGCACCTGGCGGTGTACGCAGGCGCGTCGCCGGGCTGCTGGTAGCAGCTGCGTCCGTTGCAGCGGCATCGGCATGGTGGATCGCCATTGTGGAGTTGGTGCCCGCGGCCTCGCGCCCGTACATCGGCGGCAGCACCACCAACAGCGCGCTAGACCTTTTGTTTGGCTATGACGGCATCGGCCGGATCTTTGGGCAGGGCGGGGGAGCGGGCCAGGGTGTTCCTGGTGTGCCTGGCGGCCTGCCGGGCGGCGGCGCTGGCGGCCTGCCGTTTGGCGGCCTGCCGTTTGGCGGCGCTGGCGGACCCGGCG
>CAIXZV010000335.1 GCA_903924005.1 uncultured Chloroflexota bacterium
CGATGCCATCCCCAGCATCCTGCGCGGCAAGCGCGCCGTGGTGGCGGGCGACGATCTGCAGCTGCCGCCGACAACGTTCTTTGCCTCGCAGACCGATCGGGACCGTATCGATGACGACGGCGAGGATCCGGAAGCCGACACCGCGATGACCGGCGGCTTCACATCCATCCTTGATATCGCGGACGCGCTGATTGGGTCGCAGCCCCTGCGTTGGCACTACCGGAGTCGTGACGAGCGACTCATCGCCTTCTCCAACCTCAACATCTATCGGCCAAAGTTCCGCTCCTTGACCACGTTCCCGGCCGTTGTGGACGACAACGCCGTGCGCCACGTGCGTGTGGCGCCGAGGCTGGCGGGGGCAGACGGCGTGTCGTCGGCGGAGGAGGTGTCGGAAGTTGTCCGGCTGGTGCTGGACCACGCGGCAAAGCGGCCAACCGAATCGCTGGGCGTCATCGCCATGGGCATCAACCACGCGGAGCGCATCGGGGAGGCGCTGCGCCAGGAGCGCGTGAAGCGTGCTGACCTGGAGCCGTTCTTTGCCGAGGACGGCCGATCCGAGCCGTTCTTTGTCAAGAACCTTGAGCGCGTCCAGGGCGATGAGCGCGACGCGATCATCCTGACGATTGGCTATGGGCGCACGTCTGACGGGAAGCTGCGCCAGAACTTTGGACCCATCAACCAGGCCGGCGGCGAGCGGCGGCTCAACGTGGCCATCACGCGGGCGAAGCGGCGGATCACCGTGGTGAGCACGTTTGGCTCGGAGGACATTGATCCGTCCCGGTCCGCGGCGGAGGGCGTGCGGCTGCTGCGCGCGTACCTGCGGTATGCGGAGAGCGGCGGGTCCGACTTGGGCGGGGTGATCGATCCGCGCCCCGAGATGAACGGCTTTGAGCGCGACGTGTTTGCGGCGCTTGGCGCCGCCGGGATTGGCGCGGTGCCGCAGTTGGGGACGTCCGGCTACTACCTGGACTTTGCGCTGCAGCATCCGTCTGTGCCGGGACGGTTCGTGCTGGCGGTGGAGTGCGACGGGGCCAGCTACCACTCGGCGCCAAATGCCCGGGAGCGTGATCGGCTTCGGCAGCAGCAGCTGGAGGCCATCGGCTGGCGGTTCCACAGGATCTGGTCAACCGATTGGTATCGGGACCGCGCGCGCGAGTCTGCCAGGCTGGTTGCGGCGTACACGGCGGCGGTTTCGGCATCGGATTTGGCCGCTGCCGCACCCCCGCCGGCGCCCAACGTCGCGCCGCCTGCGGTTGCGCCGGTCGTCGGCAGGGACATCCCGCCCATCGCCATTGCCGTGGCGCAGTCGCCCATGGCGCCCATCCCGCCGGCCCCGCCCCGCGGCCCGCGCCCGCGCATCGGCAGCTACGCGTCCATCGACGAGGTGTCGCCGTCCAAGCTGGACGAGATCATCCGCTGGATCGTGTCGGACAAACAGCTGCGCACGCACGGCGAGATCCAGACCGAGGCCGTGGCCGCGCTGGGCTTCAAGCGCCGCGGCCCGCGGATCATGGCGGCCGTGGACGCGGCCATCAACCGGGTGGTCTGGGGCCGGCGGTAGCGGGCCGGGCCGGCGCGCATCGCCCCGGCTAGCCGCCCGAACCTCGCGCGCGCCCGGGTGCACCACGCCCCGCCACGTGGCATGTGCGGGTACTTCGGCGCAAGCCGAAGGAGTTGGGGCCACATCGCCCCGCCACGTGGCATGTGCGGGTACTTCGGCGCAAGCCGAAGGAGTTGGGGCCACATCGCGCCGCCAGCCGCTAACCCGGCGCGCCAGCCGCTAACCCGGCGCGCCAGCCGCTAACCCGGCGCGTATGCACCCCATGTTTGCCTGCAGGGGAAGCGGCGCGATTACGTCTTTGCCGGGCCTGGGCGAGGGCGGGCCGGAACAGCCGGGGCCACGCCGCCGACCCGCAACCTCCGGCTTCGGCGCTGGCGTATGCAACCCATGTATGCCGCCACGTGGATGGGCGGCCCGCGGTGCGTTGCCGAGGTCTTCCCGGGGCCCGCGGTGCGCCGCCGCGAGGCCTTAGCCGCGCCGTTCGCCTGTGGCCAAACATGGTGTGCATACGGCGGGGCGTATGGGGCGCGCGGGAGGAATCGCGCGGGCGGACGCGCGCGGGCGGCTCCCGGCTAGCTCGCGGCGCGGGACCGCCGGGACAACCCCTCCGGTCTCGCTGCATTCTCTCCGCGCGGTATCTCGGGCCGTTGAACTGACCAGACAAGACGCCGCCCACTGGGGAGTTGGGACAGGCCTCATCGCTGGCCACGGCCGCGCCTGCGCTTGGCACGGACACCCCGCTGCTCTTGGGCGTGACCACCAATGTCGCCACGAGCACCGGCGTCCACGGCCAGTCATCGAGCGGCGCGGCCCAACTCCCCGGCCGGGAAGCTGACGTTCTACCTCAACAAGGCGGTCACGGCGGCAACGCCCGTGTCCTAGATCGTCTTCGGCTGATCTTCGTCTGCTGGGGTGGCCCCGCTGGCAGCGCCGGCGCGGCGGGCCCTGGGGGTTACGCCGCGCCGTCTGCCTCGTCAGGGATGTCGAGGCCCAGGTGGTGCTGCAGCGCCATTCGCACCGCGCGGCGGATCGCGGGGTTCGTCACATATTGCGGCTGCCCGCCCAGCGTCCACGCCGTGATGCGCGACTGGTCGATCGTGCGGAGCTGGTGGCACAGCACCACGCCGTCCCTCGTCTGGCCGGCGTGCCCGCGAGGGACTGGCACTTCGCCCAGGTACTTGGGCAGGCGCGACGAGATGGGGCAGACTGCGGCCAGCCCTGACGCGTGGAAGGCCTCATACGACACCACGAGGGCGCGCCGCTCGCCC
>CAIXZV010000336.1 GCA_903924005.1 uncultured Chloroflexota bacterium
AAACCGCTCTCCGGCGCCACTCTGCGTTGAGCGGCGACACTTGCCCGGTGGTGTACCAGCGGCGCGCCATGGAGACAACGGCCGAACGGCCCTTCGGTGCTCAATGCGCCGGACATAGAGTGGCCGACCAGGACTCAATGGGTACAGTGCCCTGGCCGGCCAACGTCGGTGCCGGGGCAGGAATCCTGCACCGCCGTCTGCAACCAGTGTCAGCCGCGCGTCATGGGGCGCCAGTCGGAATGGGGTGTGATGGGGCGTCGGATAGTGGCGGACCGACGACGGTCGGGGTCGCCCGACGGTGTCACGGTCCCGCTACAGAGGGCAGGCCTATTGGCCCCCGAGGCGCCAATAGGTCGGTTCGCGCCAGCTAACCAGGGCGCGGTGCGCCACCGGGGGCACACCGGCGCACGGGCAGACGTATCGTCTTGTCCTTACCTCGGTCAGGCACGCTGGGAGGCGTTGGTGCCCATACACAGCAATCACGAGGCCCCGGCGGCGGATCGCCTTGCCCTCCTGCTGGCCACGTTTGGCGCCGCGGCGCGCGCCATCGCCGGTGCCGCAGACCGGGACTCGCTTGCAGCGGCCATCGCGAATGTCTTGGTGAGCCACGGCGCGTACACCATCGCGTGGGTCGGGGCGGACCTTGACGGCGCTGGATTGGTGGAGCCCATCGCCGTCTCGGGTGACCCGGGCGGCTACCTCGATGGCGCACTCGAGGGCGGCGGTCTCCCCCGCGCCTTCCCGCTCCACAGCGAGCACCTGCCCAGCGGCGTGCTGAACGTGTACTCCCCGTCGGCGGGCGCGTTTGGCGAACTGGAGCGGGACGCGCTGACCGATCTCGCACGTGCAGTGGGGTTGGCCTTCGGCAACTTCGCGGCCCAGACGCAGCGAGTGGCCGATGCGGCGGAGCTCCACGATGTCGAGGAGCGCCAGTTTGACATCGTCGTGACACGGCTGGAGCACCTTGAGGCTGTGTCCCGCGTTGCGGCGACCGCCGCCCACGACTTTGGCAACGTCCTCATGGCCATATCGCTGCTCCAGGGGTTCATGGCCGAAAGCGTGGCGCCTGAGGATCCGCTGGCCTCGGATATCGCGGCCATCGGCCATGAGGTGGAGCGCGCTCGAGTGCTCTCGTCGCACCTGCTCGCGGTGGGGCGGGTCAGCCCGAAGGAGGTGACCGGGCCGGTTGACGCGGCCGAGGCGCTGGATGGTCTCCTCGGGATCCTCGAGACAATCGCTGCCCCATCCGCCGTACGTCTTGGGTTGGATCAGGGTCCCGGGGGCGATCCCGGCGCCGCCGCCCGGCCGGTGGTGCAGATTGGGCGCCGTGAGCTTGAGCACGCTGTGCTCAACCTGGTGATCAACGCGCGTGACGCGATGGCGTCGCGGGCGGGCGTCATCACGGTCACGGTGGACGTTGAGCGCGTCCCCGCAGGCTCAGACGTTGGGGTGCCCGCCGGGTCGTACGTGACGGTGACGGTGGTCGACACTGGGCCGGGGATGGCACAAGAGGTGCTGGACCGCGCGTTTGAGCCCTTCTACACCACAAAGCCGCACGGCACTGGGCTTGGGCTGCCGTCGGTGATGCGCACGGTGCGCCGGGCTGGCGGGACAGTGCGCATCAGCAGTGCGCCCGGAGCCGGCACGACGGTGACGCTGCTGCTGCCCGAGGTCGCGGGCTGACGGCGCCGGCG
The DNA here is from genome assembly GCA_903924005.1 of uncultured Chloroflexota bacterium. Taxonomy (GTDB): domain Bacteria; phylum Chloroflexota; class Limnocylindria; order Limnocylindrales; family CSP1-4; genus CAIXZV01. The sequence goes on from CAIXZV010000336.1 coordinate 1,695, forward strand.
AGCGGTGGCGCTACTCCTCGCCGATGTCCTCGTTCCACACGTCGGGTCGGGCCGCGATGAACTCGTTCATCAGGTCAACGCACGCCTGCGAGTCCAGGTTCACCACCTCCACGCCCCGGGAGCGCAGGTAGTCCTCGCCGCCCACAAACGTGCGGTTCTCGCCCATCACCACGCGCTTGATCCCGTAGAGCAGGATGGCGCCCGTGCACATGTCACACGGCGAGAGCGTGGTGTACATGGTGGCGCGCTTGTAGACCGAGGCGGGCAAGCGTCCAACCACCTCGAGGGCATCCGTCTCGCCGTGACGAATGGCAGAGCCCTGCTGGACCCGGCGGTTGTGTCCGGCACCGAGGACCTTCCCGTCCGCCACTAGGGCGGCGCCGATAGGCACACCGCCTTCATCGCGCCCGATGCGGGCCTGCTCGATGGCGATCTCGAGGAAGTGGTGATCGTCTGGGTGGATCGGCATGGTGCGGAGTCTAGACGTAGTTCCCGGGGTTTGCTCGACCCCGCTCCACGCCCGCCCGCGCTCATGCCCGCCACGCGCCCGCGAGCCGGCACGCGGCCCCGGGGCCGGCCGCGCGCGCCTCACCCGCCCCGCGGGTGAACGGTTTCGCGCCGAGACGTTTCACCCCTCTGGCGCACGGCCTGTTGCGCAGCTGGGCGCCCCCACGTGACAAACCGTGCGTGGCGCGGGCGGATCGTTCCGCGGCGGAACCGTTCACCCGTCCCGCGGGTGAACGTTGCGCGCCGCGCCGCGCAGCCCCGGGGACGGCAGTTAGACGACTCTGCGTTATGCGTCGAGACGCGCCGCAGCCTCCACCGCGGTGCGGGCGTCGCCACCCGCGCCAACGCGCACGATGACGCGCATGCGGCCCAGCATCTGGACCATCGGCGGCCCCATGTGTCCCGCAACCACAACTTCAACCGCGTGGTCCTTGATAAACGTGGCAATGCGGGCGTGGTGACCGCCCTCGGTGCCCACATCGTGGAGGACGTCCCAGCCCACGGGATACTCGTCCCACGCGGTGATCCGGCCCGCCTCAACCTTCGCCACGGCCACACGTGGGGCTCGGCCCCAGCCGCCGCCGACCAGGCCGTCGGGGGTCACTGGCACGCAGACGATCATCGGTTCCTCCTTGGCGGACGCCGGTGAGGTCGTCCCGCAGGGTCATGATGCCGCATCGGCCCGCTGCTCAGAGGCCCGCTGCTCAGAGGCCCGCTGCTCAGAGGACCGGCGCGGGTTCGAGGTCACCAGGGTCTGCGCGCGCCGCGGCAACGCCCTGGAAGAGAAGGCCCGCGAGCACCAGCACAACCCCGATGCTCGCCGTGACTGACAGGTGCTCACCCAGCACTACGACGCCAAGCAGCGTGGCCACAACCGGATCCGTCAGCATCAGCGTAGCGGCCGGGCCCGGCGGCAGGCCGTGGATGCCGTGCGTCAGCAGGACGTTTGCAACCGCCATGGTGGCGATGCCGAGAAAGAGCGCGAGACCGATGGCCGAAGGCTGCGCCAGAGCGCCCAACGGCTGGATGGCGAGCAGCGGCAAGAGCAGCAGCCCGCCAAGGGTGAAGCTTGCCGCCGGGATCTCCACCGCGGTGACGCCAGCGTCAAGCTGGTGTTTTGCCGCGAGGTTCCACGCTGCGCTGCACAGCCCAGCGCCCAGCGCCATCAGCAGGCCCAGCGAGTCGCCTGAGCCCTGTGCGCCCAGCCCGTCCCACGAGCGCAGGACAAGCCCGGCTACCGCGATGGCCGTTGCGGCAAGCCACCCCCTTGTTGGCCGGTGGCCCAGGAACAGCCAACCGCCCAGCCCCGCGAACACCGGCTCCGCGCCCACCGCGACAAGCGTGCCCAGGGCAACGCCCGTGAGGCTGACCGAGCCGAAGAACAGCGGCTGGTACAGGCCAGCCCCAAGGGCTGTGACCAGGATCTGCGGTCTGCGCCAGAGCTGCGGCAGGCGGCGCCATCGAACACCAAGCAGGGGCAGCACCGCAAACAGGGCGATCGCGCCCACCTGGATGCGGAGGATGCCGATGGCGGTTGGGCCAAGATCAGCCGGGCCGAAGGCGCGCGCCGTTCCGGCTGTGCCAAACAGGATCCCGGCAGCGACGACAAGCAGGACAGAGAGGCGTGACCCAACCATGACCAGAGGCTACCGGAGCGAGTGACCACCCGGCTGCGTGCCAGACCACCGCGCGTCAAGCCACTGCACGCGGAGCACCGCGTCAACCACAAGGTTGACCAGACGCGCCCGGCGATCCGCCTCTGGAGCACGCGGCAGCAGCAGGTTTGGCAGGAACGCCACCCGGGCCAGACCTGCGGCGTCGCCCACTGCAGCTGGCGTCCACGCCCCAAACGCCAGCCCACCGCTTCGGTTGGCAATCTCCGCGCGGTTGAGCTCGTTTGCGATAGCGGGCCCATCCGTAGGTGCAACCAAAAGCGGCGTCTCCACAAGCACCAGCAGGCCGTTGCCAAAGCCGGGATGCGTGGCGCACTCAATCACGACGCGGGCATCGCCGCCAAGCGCGGACGCCACAACGCCAACCTCCAAACGGGACCCGTCCGACACGGCCGGGATACCCAGATCCGAGAGGTCGCCCACTGACCGGCGGAAATCGGACTCGGGCATTCGGACCGTCTCAAGGCCGTCTCGCTGCGCCCGCTCCACAATCTCCAGAACCGGATGCGTATCCGTCCGCGGACCTGCCTGCGGGTGCGGCGCCAGGTCTGGCACACCGCCAAAGCCTGCCGCCATGTCGTCGATGGACGCCATCGCGGCAACCGCCACCTGGAGCGCCACGGCATCCGCGAGCATCGGCAGCAGCCAGATACGTGACTTCGGGCGCACGGACGCCGCAAGCGCCAACCCAACCGACGCGTCCGCCACGTCCACCACCACCGCGCTCAACGTGGCCGCCTGGTTCGCGGCCGCAGCCATCAGCAGCGCGTGTTCCACATCGGCCACCTCGCGGGCCAGCGGCGTGACGGCGACCAGCCGCGTGGCCGGCACCCCGCGGTCATCGGCAGGCTCCAGCACCTCAATCCGCTGGCGCAGTGCACACGGCCACCAGGTCAGGGAGCGCTCGTCGCGCACCGTTTGCCCTGGTTCCGGGCGCAGGGCGAGGTTGAGGCGGTTGAAGAGTTCGGGGGCAAGGTCGTACACAGTGTGTCGATTGTCCGCGATGCTGGCCAGCTCCGGCGGCTGCGACCGGGCGGCTGCGACCGGGCGGCTGCGGCGACTGCGGCGGGCGGCTGCGGCGGGCGGCTGCGGCGGGCGGCTGCGGC
>CAIXZV010000337.1 GCA_903924005.1 uncultured Chloroflexota bacterium
CGATCGGCGTCATGCCCGCGACCGGGCCGGTGCGCCTCGCCTGCGCGTCCCGCCGCCGCAGCCTCCTCCGCCGCCGCAGCCGCAGGACCCGCCCCGGCAGCTCGCGCGGGAGGCCGCCGAGGTCCGGGCGGTACACCGCCTGGTACACGGTCTCGGCGCACAGCCAGCGCGAGGGGTCGTCCGGGAACGCCCGGCGCAGCCCGCGGCTGACCTGCTCGGGGCTCCAGCGCTCGAGCAGGCGGGCGGCGACCCACTCGCGGAGGGCGGCGTCCCCGGCCAGGCGGCCCGGGCGGCGCAGGCGGCGGCGGCCCAGCGCCTTCCGGTGCGCCTCGAAGGGGCGGAACCGGCCGGCGTCGTCCGCGCCGCGCCGGAGCTCCCGGCTCACCGTCGAGGGCGACCTGTCCATCACGGCGGCGATGTCTCGGACGCCGCGCCCCTCGAGGCGCAGGTCGGCGAGGTGGACGCGCTCGTCCTCGGACAGGTAGCGCGGGGAGTAGAGCTTCGCGGGGACGGGGGTGATCACGGGCGGCAAGTCCAGCACACGGCCGCCGGACGCGAGTCGCCGGCCGTTCCGCCAGCGCTTGCCGGTGCGCGGGTTGATCCCCACGATCCGGGACGCCCGGGCCGAGGGGACGCCATCGGCGATCAGCCTGGCGTACGCGTCGCGCTTGTCGTGCAGCGGCTCCGGCCCTCGGCGGCCCATCGCAACTCCTCATCGGGTGTTGCGACGTTCACCAGAATCCGCCTCATCAGAACTGGCCCCACCCCCGACCGCTGAACTGACTGCTGGTCGGGTCGGTGATCAGGCCGCTGGCGGTCCCTCCTTGCGCTTCCCCTGGCTCGTCCGCAGCCGGTACGAGGCGGTCCCGGTCTCGAGGATGTGGGCCCGGAAGGTGAGCCGGTCGACGACCGCCGCGGCCAGCCGCGGGTCGGTGAACGTCTGGCCCCACTCGGAGAACGGCGCGTTGGACGCGACCGCGATCGAGGCCCGCTCGTCGCGCTCGGTGAGGACCTGGAACAGCAGCTCCGCGCCCCGGCGGTCGAGGTGCAGGTACCCCAGCTCGTCCAGGCACAGCAGGTCCAGGCGCCCGTACCTCCCGACCACCTTGGACAGCCCGCGCTCGTCCTCGGCCTCCACGAGCTCGTTGACCAGGGCCGCGGCGGTCGCGTAGCGGACGCGCAGCCCCCGCTCGCAGGCGGCCATCCCGAGCCCGATCAGCAGGTGGGTCTTGCCGGTGCCGCTGTCGCCCAGGAGCACGACGGGCTCGCCCGCGGCGATCCATGCCCCCTGGGCCAGCGTCCCGAGCACGGCGGGCCCGATCGAGGGCGTCGCCCCGAGGTCGAACTCCGCGAGGCGCTTGACCCTGGGGAACCGGGCCTCGGCGATCAGGCGCTCCCGCCGCCTCGCCTCCCTGTCGTCGACCTCGGCCGAGAGCAGCTCGGCGAGGTACGCCCGGTGGGTGACCCGGTCCCGGACCGCCGCGGCGGCGAGCTCGTCGGCCGACGCGCGGACGGTCGGCAGGTGCAGCACCCGCGCGGCGGCCCCGATGGCGACCCCGGCCGCCTCCTCCGTCAGGCCCCTCACCGGGCCGTCCCCGCGAGCAGGCCGTCGTACACCGCGAGCGCGGGGGCGTCCCGGTCGAAGCGCCGCAGCCCGGGGCGCTCGACCGCCGAGCCCGTCGGCCGGCGCCCCTCGGCGATCCGGCGCGCCTCGACGGCCACCAGGCCCGGGTCGGCCGAGCCGATCCGGTTGGCCGTGTCGAGAGCGGCGCAGACCGCGGCGAACGGGAGCGACCGGTGGAGCAGGAGGACCTCGATCAGGGCCCGGGTGCCCGGGGCGTCGCCCCGCCTGCGGCGCGCCCGCCTCCAGAACGCCTCATGGGCCGCGGTCAGCACGCGCTGCTCGCGCGCCTGGGCGGTGGCGAGCGCGCCCGGCATCGCGCCGGGCTTGCGGGAGAGGATCTCGAGGTAGTGGTCGAGCAGCAGGGTCTGGCTGCCCCGGACGGTGCTCCGCTCGTGGCGGGCGACGACCGTGCCGGCGTCGGCGACCTCGATCGCGGTGCCCCCGATGCGCGCCGTGAGCTGCCGGCCCGCGTACCGCGCCGGCACCGAGTAGAAGCACTGGCGCACGCACACCCGGGCCTTCGAGTCGACCTTCACCGGGGTCACCCGCGCGGCGTCGAAGGGCTCCGCGGGCAGCGGCCGGAGCGCCGCTCGGTCCGCCTCGCCCATGGCCCCGACCGTCGGGCGCCGGCTGCCGATGTGGCGGGCGAGGTCCGCCCGGTCGGCCGCCTCGAGCCTCCGGTTGAGCTCGGCGAGGCTCCCCGCCCTGGGCACCGGCACGAAGAAGCGCCGCCGCTGCCGGCCGACCTCGCCCTCGACGCCGCCCTTCTCGTGGGCGCCCCCCTCGCCCGGGATGCAGAAGAACGAGTCGAAGCCGTAATGGCTGCGCAGGGCGATGAACCGCTCGGTCTCGGCGCGGTCGCGCCCCTTCAGGACCCGGGCGACCAGGGCCCGGGCGTTGTCGTACCGGATCGTCCGGGGCACGCCGCCGAGCCGCGCGAACGCCGTGACGTGGCCCTCGAGGAACGCCTCCTGCCCCTCGGATCCGAAGGCGACGTGGACCGCCGCGCCCGAGTGGCTCAGGCGCAGCTCGAACACCGCGACCTGGACCCTCTCGCCCGCGAGGACCACCTCGGCGAGGCCGAAGTCGACCTGCGCCTCGTCGCCCGGGTTGTGGAGCGCGACGATCGCGACGTCGACGCGGTCGAGGTGCAGCTCGCGGCGGCACTCCCGGACGCGGCGCCGGACGGTGGCCTCGGACACCGTCGCGCCCTCCTCGTCGACCAGGCGCTCCCAGATCCGCCGGGCGGTGTGGCGCTGCTTGCGGGGCGCGGCCTGGTCCTCCGTGAGCCAGCGCGCGATCGTGGCGGCGTGCGGCCCGATGGCCGGCCG
>CAIXZV010000338.1 GCA_903924005.1 uncultured Chloroflexota bacterium
CGCCGAGAATGCTGGTGACGATCGTTGCAAGAAGGAGTTCCATAACCCGTATGGTGACGGGTTGTACTGATAAGAGCAATCTCATATCATCGGTGTAGTGATTAGCCAGATTGATGTAAGCGAACGAGTCGAGGCGCCTGCCACCGGGGCAGCGCTCCTGCCTGACGTGTTCGCCGACCTATCGCTTCGCCAACTGCTGAGCTTTCGGGCCGTGGCGGAGGAGGGGTCGTTCCACGGAGCGGCGGCCGCCCTGGACTACACCCAGTCGGCCATCAGCCAGCACGTTGCCGCGCTGGAGGCGTCGCTTGGGGTCCGGCTGTTTGACCGCTCGCGCGGACGACGCACCATTGCCGTGACCGAGGCGGGACAACTGCTGCTCCGCCACGTGGTGAGCATTGCGAACCGGCTGCAGGCTGCCCGCGCGGACCTGCTGGCGTACGCGGCTGGCGAGGTGGGAACGGTGCGCGTGGGCGTGTTCTCCAGCGTCGGCTCCAAGATCCTGCCCGCCATCGTTGCCCGGTTTGCCGCTGCGTGGCCCGGGGTTGAGGTGGAGCTCTCAGAGGCGCCAGACGCCGGGATGCTTGACTCCGTTGAGCGGGGTCGTCTGGACCTGACATTTGGCAGCCTGCCCTTGCCTGATGGCCCGTATGAGGCGGTGGAGCTTGTCCGGGATCCGTGGGTGCTGCTGGCTGCGGTCGGCTCGCGGGCCGCGCGCATCCCGGCCAATCCGCCGCTGCGGACCATCGCCGCACAGCGGCTGATCGGTTTCCGATCGGAGGGCAGCACGCAGGTGGTTGAACGCCTGCTGCGCTCGCGTGGTCACGAGCCACAGTTCGTGTTCAGATCAGACGACAACGCCACCGTCCAGGCAATGGCCGCGGCCGGTCTGGGCACGGCCCTCATGCCGACGCTGGCGGTTGCCGAAGGTGATCCCTCGGTCACCGTTATCCCCACGGATCTGCCGCCCCGCCGGATTGCCCTCGTCTGGCACCGCGAGCGGTACCGGACGCCAGCGGCGCGCGCCTTCGTGGAGATCGCCAGCAGCGTCTGCCGCGAACATGCGGCGGAGCTTGGTCTCGCGGGTGCCGAAGGACCCGCTGGTATACTCGCGAACACCCTCTAAACCCGCAGCAAGCAGGCCGCCCGTGCCCGGAACCCGCCCCGATACGCTCACCGTCGCCGTTGTCGGTGCCACTGGCGCCGTGGGCCGGACGATGACTCGCGTGCTCCTCGAGAAGCAGTTCCCGATGACCCAGCTGCGCCTGCTGGCGTCGGAGCGGTCGGCCGGCCAGGTTGTCAGCGTGCCGGGCTGGGGCGACATAACGGTGGAGCTGGCCACGCCGGAAGTCTTTGAGGGCATCGACATCGCCCTGTTCAGCGCCGGCGGGGACACCTCCAAGGCGCTTGCCCCGGAGGCTGCGGCCCGCGGCTGCACGGTGATTGACAACTCCAGCGCCTGGCGCATGGACCCGGCCATCCCGCTGGTGGTCTCGCAGGTGAACCCTGAGGATCTTGACTGGCACGAGGGGATCATCGCGAACCCCAACTGCTCCACCATGCAGCTGATGCCGCCGCTGATGGCGCTGCGTGACGCCGTGGGCATCGAGCGGATGATCGTGGACACCTACCAGGCGGTCTCAGGCACGGGGCACAAGGCCATCGTGGAGCTGGACGAGCAGATCAAGGCCCACGCGGAGGGCCGCGAGAAGGTAGCCAAGGTCTACCCGTACAACATCGGCTTCAACGCCCTGCCGCAGATCGACGTGTTCCTGGACAACGGGTACACGAAGGAGGAGTGGAAGGTCGTCACGGAGAGCCGCAAGATCCTGCATCTGCCGGACCTGCGCGTCTCGTGCACTGCCGTTCGCGTGCCGGTGTTCATGAGCCACTCCGAGGCCGTCCACGTGGAG
>CAIXZV010000339.1 GCA_903924005.1 uncultured Chloroflexota bacterium
CGTGGGGTCCAGCGTCTCGCCCAGCGAGAGGTGCGCGGTAAACCGGTCCGGGTCCGTGAAGGCAGCCACGTCCTCAATTGCGAGCGCAAGCACGATGTCGCGCTTGTCGCCCGCGATCAGGTCCATCACGCTGCCCATGCTCAGCCCCTGAAGCCCGCCTCGCGCAGCAGCCTCGGCAGCTCGGTGGGGGAGTTCGCCACACGGAATCCGGCCGCCTCAAGCGCCGACACCTTGGAGGCCGCGGTGCCCTTGCCGCCCGAGATGATGGCGCCCGCATGACCCATGCGCTTGCCTTCAGGGGCCGTCCGGCCGGCGATGAACGCCACCTTGGGCACGTTGGCCATGTGCTCGGCAGCCCAAGCCGCCGCCTCTTCTTCGGCCGTTCCGCCAATCTCGCCGATGAGGACCAGCGCCTCGGTGTCCGGGTCTGCCGCAAACAGCTTGAGGATGTCGATGTGCTGGGAGCCGATGACCGGGTCCCCGCCGATGCCCACGCAGGTGGACTGGCCAAGGCCCGCGTCCGTCATGGCCTGCACGGCCTCATACGTGAGCGTGCCCGAGCGTGACACCACGCCCACGCTGCCCTGGCGATGGATGGAACCCGGGATAATGCCCACCTTTGCCGTGCCGGGCGACGTTGCGCCGGGGCAGTTGGGGCCGATGAGGCGGGCGCCAGCGAGGCGGACCTCTTCCACAACCGGGATCATGTCCAGCGCCGGGATCCCCTCGGTGATGCAGAAGACCGTCTTGATGCCAGCGGCAACCGCCTCCAGCACCGCGTCCGGGGCGCCGCCCGCGGGGACAAAGATGCACGAGGTGTTGGCGCCGGTCTGGCGGACGGCCTCCGCGACGGTGTTGAACACCGGCACCTTGCCGTCAAGCGCGCTCTGGCCGCCCTTGCCGGGGGTGACGCCGGCGACAAGCTGCGTGCCGTACTCCAGCATGGCGCGGGAGTGGAACTCGCCCTCACGCCCGGTGATGCCCTGGACGACGAGGCGGGTGCTGCGCCCAATCAGGATGCTCATGCCGCCACTCCCTTTGCCGCCGCGACCGCCTTGGCCGCCGCCTCGTCCAAGCTTGCCGCGGTTACAAAGTGCGCCGCCTCAAGCAGTTCCGCAGCCTCTTTGGCGTTGGTGCCCACGATCCTGACCACCATCGGAACGTCGCGCACCTGCTGCGCACGCGCCTCGATGAGGCCCTTGGCCACCTCATCGCCGCGGGTGATGCCGCCAAAGATGTTGACGAGGATGGCCTTGACGTTTGGGTCGTCCAGGATCAGCCGCATGGCCGCTGCCACGCGATCCGCCTTGGCGCCGCCGCCGATGTCGAGGAAGTTGGCCGGCTGGCCGCCTGCGCGGTTGACGAGGTCCATCGTGGTCATCGCGAGGCCCGCGCCGTTGACCATGCAGCCGATGTCGCCCTCAAGCTTGATGAAGGTGAGGTCGTATCGGCGGGCCTCCACATCCGTGGGGTCTTCCGCGTCCATGTCCCGGAGCTCTTCCAGCCCGGGGTGGCGCAGCAGTGCCGAGTCGTCCAGAGTGATCTTGGCGTCCAGACAGACCAGCCGCTCCACCGGCGTCCCGTCCGCCTTGGTCTCGCGGATCACCGCAAGCGGGTTGATCTCCACAAGATCGGCGTCGTTGGCGATCATCGTCCGCAGGAGGCCCTTGGCGATGGCCGCGCCGGCCTTCCAGTGGGCGCCAAAGCCAATCTTGAACGCAAGCTCGCGCGCCGCGTAGTCCGGCAGGCCCAGCAGCGGGTCCGCGTGGACGTAGACGATGGCGCCGGGGTTGGTCACCGCGGTCTGCTCAATCTCCACGCCGCCCTCGGCAGAGCCGATGAACATCAGCCGCTTGGTGGCCCGGTCCAGGAGCACCGAGAGGTAGTACTCCTTGACGATCTCGGCCGCCGGGCCCACGAGGACGCGCCGCACGGGCAGGCCCTTGATCTCCAGCGCGAGGATCGCGGCTGCGACGTCCTCTGCCTCATCTGCGGTGGAGGCGAGCTTCACGCCGCCCGCCTTGCCGCGGCCGCCCACAAGGACCTGCGCCTTGATGACCACTTTGCCCGTGGCGTTGGCCGGGTCGTTGAGGAACTTCACGGCTGCTGCGCGTGCCTGCGATGGCGTGCGGGCAACCTCCCACGGCGGGACGGGGAGTCCCTGGGCAACAAGCAGCGACTTCGCGTCGGCTTCGTGGATCTTCACGGGTGGGCGGGACCTCCGGGCGGACGGGCGGACAGACTGGCGGGCGGGAACAGGACGTCGATCATAACGGTCCGGCGGCGGCGCCTCGCGGGACCTCTGGTCGCCCGAACACGGGACAACCGGCCCATCGGCTCCCGATGACACCGTTACGGGCGGTTTGGCACGGCGCAGCCGGGACCGTTGGGCGCCCAACGGCCGCCCGCCACGTCGCTACAATCGGCACATGCCCTACAACGTCACTCTGATCCCCGGCGACGGCATTGGTCCCGAGCTGGCGGAGGCCACCCGCCGTGTCCTTGACGCTTCTGGCGTCGCGTTCAACTGGGAGGTCCAGAACGCCGGCGAAGGCGTCATGGCCCAGTACGGAACGCCGCTCCCGGAGCACGTGCTGGAGTCCATCCGGCGCAACAAGGTGGCCCTCAAGGGCCCCATCACCACGCCCGTGGGCGCTGGCTTCCGCAGCGTCAACGTCACGCTGCGCCAGGTCCTTGGCCTGTACGCCAACCTGCGCCCGGCGCGCTCCATCCAGGGCCTCAAGACGCGCTACGACGACGTGGATCTCGTGATCGTGCGCGAGAACACCGAGGACCTGTACGCGGGCATTGAGCACAAGGTTGGCCGAGACGCCGCCGAGAGCATCAAGATCATCACGCGCGAAGCGTCGGAGCGGATTGCGCGCTTCGCGTTCGAGTACGCCGTCAACAACGGCCGCCGCAAGGTGACCGCGGTCCACAAGGCCAACATCATGAAGCTCTCGGACGGCCTGTTCCTCGAGAGCTGCGTGAACGTGTCCAAGGACTACGAGGGCCGGATCGACTTTGAGGACCGGATCGTCGACAACATGTGCATGCAGCTGGTGCAGAAGCCCGAGCTGTA
>CAIXZV010000340.1 GCA_903924005.1 uncultured Chloroflexota bacterium
GGTGTCCATGACGCAGCAAGCCTATGCCCGGGCGCCACCGGCGTCGGTTGCGGTCCGGTAGCGGGACGGTGCCCATGTAGTCCAACCGTAACCCGCCCGGACTGGTCGATTGCGATGAGACACAGCATGCTGTGCGTGTGAGCGCACCAGCCTCCCGTCCCAGATCCATCGCGCCCGCTACCGCGGCCGCCAAGGCCGCCAAGGCCGCCAAGGCCGCCGCGACGTTGTTTGCTGCCGTCGCCGCCGAGCCGCCCGGTCCCGGGTTTGGCCGCGCGCGCGACCCGCACGCCCACGAGATCCGACTGCTTGGCGCGCTGCTGGGACAAGTCATCGCGGAGCAGGCCGGGCCTGACCTGTTTGCCGTCGTGGAGCGTGTGCGCCGCAGGACCATCACCATCCGCCGGGCCGAGAGCACAGCCGGCACGGACGGCACGGACGGGGTGGCAGAGGCGGAACGGGAGCGCGGGCGGCTCACCGCGGAGATTGCCGGGCTGGATCTGGAGCACGCTGCAGCGGTTGCCAAGGCGTTCACGCTGTACTTCCAGCTGGCCAACCTCGCCGAGGAGCGTCAGCGGATCCGCGTGCTGCGCCAGCGGGCCCGCCGCGCGCGCGGCCGCGGCATCGACGATTCCGTCCGCGAGGCACTGGACCATCTCGCCTCCACCCGCAACCGGGCGCAGGTGGAGGCGCTGCTGGGGAATGTCGAGGTCCATTCGGTCCTCACCGCCCACCCCACGGAGGCTCGGCGCCGCACGCTGCTCCAGGCGCTGCGACGGATCCGGCGGCTGCTCGACGCGCTTGACGCCCCGCTGGTGACCCCCGAGGACGATGCCGATCTGCGGCGGCGTCTTCGCGAGGAGATCACGCTCCTCTGGCATACGGGCGATCTGCGCTCCGTGGTGCCGTCGCCCATGGACGAAGTGCGCTCAGCGCTGGCGATATTTGACGAGACGCTGTTTACCGTGGTGCCGCGGTTCCAGCGTGCCGTAGACCGCGCGCTCGACGCCATGGTGGTGAAGCCGGGCAGCCGTGGCGGCGGCCCTGCGCTGCTGTCTGCCGTGGAGATGCCGGTTGCCGCCGACGCGGGGCGCACCGGGACACGCCCAGTGGCAGTGCCGCCGCTCCTGCGGTTTGGCTCATGGATTGGCGCAGACCGCGACGGCCATCCGGGCGTGACGGCCGAAGTGACGCTGGACGCGGCGAGGCTCCAGGTGGACCACCTGCTGCGCGGCTATGAGGCGGTGGCCGGACGGCTGATGCAGACGATCTCCGCGCGCGTGACACCCGACCGGGTGGACCGGGCGCTTGGGAGTGCGCTTGCGCGCGACGCCGAGGAACTCCCCGAGACGATGCGCCAGCTGAAGCGGCGCTTCCCCGACGAGCCCTACCGGCAGCGGCTGGGCGCCATCGCCGAACGGCTGCGGCGGACCCGGGCGGCGCTCACCGGCGAGACGGCGCCGCGAACGGGCGGCTACCGCTCCCCTGAGGCGCTTGACGCGGAACTCGACGTCATCCAGACGGCGCTCACCGCTGACGGCCTTGGCCGGGTGGCGTACGGAGAGGTGGCCGACCTGCGCTGGCAGCTGGCCGTGTTTGGCTTCCACCTCGCGTCGCTTGAGGTTCGCCAGCACGCCGAGGTGCATCGGGCCACCATCGACGCGCTCAACGCAGGCGCAGCGCCCGGCACCGAGGTGGCCGCAGGCGTCACCGTGGACGAGGTCCTCGCCACGTTCCGCGCCATCGCCCGCCTCCAGGCGCGGCAAGGCGAAGAGGCGTGTCGGCGCTACGTGATCTCGTTCACCACGGGTCCTGCCGACGTGCTGCTGGTGCTGGAGCTGGCGCGGCGGGCATCGGCAACCGATCCGCTGGGCACCCCAAGCCCCGTGCTTGCGGACCTGCCCGCGCTTGAGCCCGTGCTCGATGTCGTGCCGCTGCTGGAGTCGGCTGACGCGTTGAACAACGCTGGCCCGCTGCTTGACGCGCTGATCGCAGATCCGGCATACCGGGCCCACCTCCGGTCCCGGGGCGATATCCAAGAGGTGATGCTGGGCTACTCGGACTCCTCCAAGGAGAGCGGGTTCCTGGCGGCAAACTGGCTCCTCTACCGGGCACAGGAGGCGCTTGTCGCTGCTGCGCGGCGCCACGGCATCACCGTCACGCTGTTTCACGGGCGCGGCGGCGCCATCGGGCGCGGCGGCGGTCCCGCCAACCGGGCCATCCTCGCCCAGGCACCCGGGTCTGTCGGCGGCCATCTCAAGTTCACCGAGCAGGGCGAGGTGATCGCCGCCCACTACGCGGACCCGTCCATCGCCCAGCGGCATCTCGAGCAGGTCACCGCCGCAGCGCTGCTGGCGTCCACGCCCGAGCACGAGCGCGAGGTTGCCGAAGCCGCCGCCGCAGGCAGCACCGTCATGGCCGAGCTTGCCTCCATCTCGCGGGTGGCCTACCGGTCGCTGGTGGAGCAGCCAGGGTTTGCCGCGTTCTTCCGGGCGGCCACCCCAATCAACCTGATCGCTGGCCTTGGTCTCGGGTCTCGCCCCGCAGCACGGCCAGCCACAGACAAGGCTGCCGAACCAAAGACAGCAGGCGGCGCGCACGAAGACGGCATCGCTTCGCTTCGCGCCATCCCCTGGGTCTTCGCCTGGTCGCAGGCGCGGGTCAACCTGCCCGGCTGGTACGGCCTTGGCACAGCACTTGATGCCGTTGCCTCGCGAGGCGGACAGGACGCCCTGGCCCAGATTGCGGCGCTGTACCAGCGCTGGCCCTTCTTTGCGTCGGTGATCGACAACGCGGAGCTCTCACTCGCAAAGGCGGACCTTGGCACGTTCCGCCGCTATGCGGACCTTGTGCCGGGCATTGAGGCGGTCGCCATCCGGGCCATGATCGACGCTGAACATGGCCGATCGGTCCGCATGCTGTTGCTTGTGACCGGGCGCGATCGACTGCTTGCCGGGCACCCGCGGCTTGCCCGGTCCATCGAGTTGCGGAACCCGTATATCGATGCCCTCTCGGCGGTGCAGGTGGAACTGCTGGCGCGTCTCCGCGCCCCCGGGCTCAGCACCGCCGCCGCGGCCGCACTGCGCGGCGTCATCGGGGCCACAATCAACGGCATCGCCGCGGGGCTCCAGAACACCGGCTGATCAGCAGCCACCCCCCGCGTCTGGAGACATCTGGTCATGCGCGAAATCCGGGCCGCGGTCATCCCAAGCTCCGGTCACCCCACGGTGATCGAGACGCTCCGCCTCGCGGACCCGGGCCCAGGCGAGGTGCTGGTTCGCATGACCTCGTCGGGCGTTTGCCACTCGGACCTCCACGTCCGTGATGGCCACTGGGTGCGCCCCGGACCCATCGTGATGGGCCACGAGGGGGCGGGCTTCGTGGAAGGGGTTGGCGCAGGCCTGGATCCCGCGCTGATTGGCCGCGCCGTGGCGCTGTCCTGGTACGCCCCGTGTCTCGTCTGCCGCGAGTGCCAGCGGGGCCGCCAGTGGCTCTGCTCGGGCTCGCCGTCCCTGCAGCACGCCCAGATTGACGGGACCACGCGTCTCTCGCGCGCCGATGGCACCCCGGTGCTCGCGTACCTCTCCATCGGCACCATGGCCAGCCATCAGGTTGTCCCCATGACGGCCGTTGTCCCAATGCCGGACGGCGTCCCGGCGGAGGTGGCAGCCCTCATCGGCTGTGGCGTCTCCACGGGTGTCGGCGCCGTTGTGAAGACCGCCGAGGTCCAGGCCGGGGCCACCGTGGCCGTCATCGGGCTTGGCGGCGTGGGTCTGTCCTGCGTCATGGGGGCGCGGCTCGCGGGCGCCGGCAGGATCATCGCCGTCGACATCAACCAGGCCAAGATCGACCTTGCCGGCGAGATCGGAGCCACGCACTGGGTGCTGGCCGAACCGGACGAGCCGGCCAAGACCATCGCCGCCATCCGCGCCTCGGCGGGCGAGGGCGGACCCGACTATGTGTTTGAGGCCATCGGCAGCCCCGCAACCATTGCCCAGGCGGTGGGCGCCCTGCCGCCTGGCGGCACAGCGGTGCTGGTGGGTCTCACCAAGTTTGGCCAGCAGGCGTCGTTTGAGGCGTTCCCGTTTGTTGACGGGGGCCGGCGAATCCTTGGCTCAAACTACGGCTCGGCCGTTGCGGCGGTTGACTTCCCGCGGTACGCGGAGGCATACCTCGCTGGACGCCTGCCCATCGACAAGCTGATCGATCGGCGTCTGGACCTCACTGAGCTTGAGGACGCGTTTGACCGCCTGCGCGCCGGCAAGGCTGCCCGCCAGATGGTGATGCACCCGGCCTGATCCCGGCTCGCGCACCTGTCGCCGCTCGCGCACCTGTCCCCGCTCGCGCACCTGTCGGATGGTTCCAGCAAAACGGAACCACTTGTGGAAGATGCGCCCCAACGCGAAGCGAATCGGGTTTGAGCTACCCCGACGCGGACGGAATTGTCCAGACCTCGTTCCGCTTCGTTGGATCTACCCGGAAACCGTCCCCAGGCGGATGTCCCCACCCCGCCACCGACGTGAACAGAAACCGGCCCGGTGGCGAACCACCGGGCCGGCTGCCTTCAGCGAAGGAAACGACTACTTGTCGTGCTGGGTTGCCATCGTTGCCTGTGCCGCCGCAAGCCGGGCCACCGGGACCCGGAACGGCGAGCAGGACACGTAGTTCAGGCCAACCTTCTCGCACTTGTGGATGGACGCAGGGTCACCCCCGTGCTCGCCGCAGATGCCAACCTTGAGGTTGGGCCGCGTGGACCGACCCTTGTCGACAGCCATCTGCATCTCGGCCGCGATCACGTCGTCCAGGGTCTGGAACGGGTTCTCCGGCAGGATCGGGAACGGCTTGTCCTCACCCGGGAGGGCGATGCCCTCCACGTACTTGAGAAGGAACCCGCCCTCGGCGTCGTCACGGCTGTAGCCAAACGTCATCTGGGTGAGGTCGTTGGTGCCGAAGCTAAAGAACTCGGCGTGCTTGGCGATCTCGTCCGCAACCCAGACGGCCCGCGGGATCTCAATCATCGTGCCGAACTTGAAGTTGATCTCCTCGCCCGCGGCCGCCACGACAGCGTGGGCCTCGGCATCAAGCAGAGCGCGCGTCGCGATCAGCTCGTTCACGTGTCCGACGAGCGGGATCATGATCTCCGGCCGAGGATCCTTGCCCGCCCGCTTCACCGCCACTGCGGCGTTGAGGATGGCGCGCGTCTGGATCTTCACAAAGTCCGGGATCATCAGGCCGAGGCGGCAGCCGCGCAGACCCAGCATCGGGTTCTGCTCGTGCATCGACTTGATGGTGGCAAGGAGCTCCTTGTCCTCATCCGTTGCGGCATCGCCCGCCTTCGTCACCTTGACAAGCTGCTCCTCAAGGTTGGGGAGGAACTCGTGGAGCGGCGGGTCGATCAGGCGGACCACAACCGGCAGACCGCTCATCGCGGCCAGAATGCCCTCGAAGTCGCCCTGCTGGAGGACTTCAAGCTTGGCCATCGCCGCGTCAAACGTGGCGAGTGCGTCGGACTCTTCGGTTGTGAGCGCCTCCTTGGCGGCCGTCTTGGCCTTGGCGCGGGTGGCGATGTTCGCCACGAGGATCGCGCCGCGCACAATCTCGAGGCGCTCGCCCTCACGGAACATGTGCTCGGTCCGGCAGAGGCCGATGCCCTGGGCGCCGTAGCTGAGGGCCTGGGCGGCTTCCTCAGGCTTGTCTGCGTTGGCCCAGACCTGCATCCGGCGGATCTCGTCGGCCCAGCCGAGGACCACCTGGAGCTCGGTCTGGTCCTCGTAGCGCGCCTCAACCGTGGGCAGGGCGCCCACGAAGACGTCACCCGTGGAGCCGTCAACGGAGATCCAGTCCCCCTCGGCAAAGGCGAGGCCGGAGTTTGTGGATGACGCGGACTTGGTGCTGTAGTCAACAACCAGCTCGGAGCAGCCAGCGACGCAGGGCTTGCCGATCTGGCGAGCAACCACCGCGGCGTGCGACGTGGCGCCGCCCTTGGCGGTGAGGATCCCCTGCGCGACGGCCATGCCGTGGAAGTCGTCCGGGGACGTCTCGACGCGAACCAGGATCACCTTTTCGCCCCGCTCCACCCACTCGACCGCGAGGTCGGCGTTGAAGACGACGCGGCCAACCGCTGCGCCGGGCGACGCGTTGAGGCCGCTGGCGATCTTCTTGGCCGCCTTGCGGGCCTTGGGGTCAAACTGGGCGCGGAGGAGCTGGTCCACCTGGGCCGGCTCGACGCGCGCGACGGCCTCTGACTTTGTGATCAGGCCCTCGTCCACCATCTGGATGGCGATCTTCACCGCCGCAGCGGCGGTCCGCTTCGCGATGCGCGTCTGCAGCATGTAGAGCTTGCCGCGCTCAATGGTGAACTCGAGGTCCTGGACGTCTCGGTAGTGCGCCTCAAGCTGGTTGCCGATGCGGACGAACTCCTCGTACGCCTCCGGCATCTCAACCTTGAGCTGGCTGATCTTCTCCGGGGTCCGGATGCCGGCCACCACGTCCTCGCCCTGGGCGTTGACGAGGTACTCGCCGTACAACTCCTTGGTCCCGTCGAAGGTGTTGCGTGTGAACGCGACGCCCGTGCCCGACGTGTCGCCCATGTTGCCGAAGACCATGGTCACGATGTTCACGGCGGTGCCGAGGTCGTGGGCGATCTTCTGGCTGTTGCGGTAGTCGTTGGCGCGCTTGCCAAACCACGATGCGAAGACGGCCTTGACCGCAAGGTCCAGCTGCTCATAGACGTCCGTGGGGAAGTCGCGGCCGGTGTCCGTGCGGACAACCTGCTTGAAGACGTCGACGAGCCCCTTGAGGTCAGCGACCGTGAGGTCGGTGTCCTTGGCGTTCTTTCCGTGTTTCGCCTTGGCGTGCTCCAGCGGCTCGTCAAAGCGCTCCGCCTTCACGTCCATGACGATGCGGCCAAACATGCCGATGAAGCGGCGGTAGGCGTCCCAGCCGAAGCGCTCGTTGCCCGAGAGCGCGATGAGGCCATCGAGCGTCTGCTCATTGAGGCCGAGGTTGAGGACCGTGTCCATCATGCCCGGCATCGAGAACGCCGCGCCCGAGCGGACCGAGACCAGCAGCGGGTTCTTCACGTCCCCGAAGCCCTTGCCGGAGCGCTGCTCAACCTGCTGCATGGCGGCCAGGACGTCATCCCAGAGGCCAGCGGGGAGCTGCTTGCCGGCTGCGAAGTAGTCGTTGCAGGCTTCGGTGGTGATGGTGAAGCCTGGAGGCGTGGGCAGACCGGCGAGGGTCATCTCCGCCAGGCCTGCGCCCTTGCCGCCGAGGAGCGACTTCATCTTGCCGTTGCCTTCGGCGGTGCCGTCTCCCCAGGCATAGATGTAGCGTTTGGCGGCTGTATACGCGCGATCAGACGTGGTTGGACTCTGCGCCATCGTGATGGAGCTCCTCGTGTGCGAGACGGGCTCTGGTCTCAGGACGCTTGAGCCCGCGAAGAATGACCTGCAGGAATTGCGCTCAATTGTACGCCGCTGACCCCGGAGACCCCGGTTACGGCTCGGTTGCGACAGACCAACGCCGCACACGGCGGGATGGCGGCGGGATGTCGGCAGAGGTGATTGTGCAATATCGAGCCCTGCGGCTGGCCGGGCCGGAGGGCATGACGACGCGAGACGCCTGACCGGCGGCTGGGTGCCGCCAGACCCGCTGCACCCGGGCCAAACGGCGAAGCGGCGACACCTGCGCGCCGGGCTACACTGGCGCTGTCGCCGCCCAGGGTCATCGCCGCTGCGGGTTTGGGGGCGGTCCGCACCCTTCAGGAGCCACACCGTGACCTTGCCCGTTGAGGACAGCCGAGTCATCGACATCTTCGCGGATGTCTACAACGCCACACTCGTGCACCGCGAGGACCTGACGCCGGATCTGGCGTACTTCCGGGTCAAGGTGGACGGACCCGCTCCGCTATTCACGCCGGGCCAATACATGACCGCGGGTGTCGTCACGGACGGCAAGATGCTCCAGCGGCCCTACTCCATCGCGTCGGGACCCTCCACGTCGGACACCACGGGCTTTGAGCTGTTTGTCCGCCACGTGCCCATCGTGCGCTTCACCACCGCGCTCTGGCGGCTGCAGGTTGGCCACCGCATGCGGATGACCGGCCCCAAGGGCAAGTTCATGCTGGAGCCAGACGACGCGCGCACCCACGTGTACATCTCCACCGGCACCGGTATCGCGCCGTTCGTCTCGATGATCCGCGAGACGATGGCCCAAGGGAAGCCGCGGAAGACCGTCATGATCAACGGCTGCTCCTTCGCGGACGAGTTGGGTTACCAAGCCGAGCTTGAGGCCTGGGAGCAGGACCCGGCGTACCGGCTGAACTACGTGCCCACCGTCTCGCGAGCCAACGACCCGCGCAACGCGGGCTGGACCGGCCGGACGGGTCGCGCGGAACAGGTCATCACCGACACGTGTAAGCAGTTTGGCCTCAAGCCCGACAAGACGGTTGTCTACATCTGCGGCAACCCGGAGATGATCCTCAACGCGGAGCGCACGCTGATGGACCGGGGCTTCCCCGAATTCCACGTGAAGAAGGAGCTCTACTGGCCGAAGGGCAAGGCTCCCGGCGTGGTTCCACCCGTCGGCTAGGCAGCCCGCCGGTCAGATGCCCCTAACTGAGTGGCACCTGGTCAGCGAACCAGCCCCGGGCCCTGAGGCCGACCGCGCGCACTCCACCCGCCCCGCGGGTGAACGGTCCCGCGCCGTGCCGTTTCACCCGTTTGGCGCACGGTTTGTTGCGCCCACCTGCCCCGCCGCGTGACAAGCCGTGCGTGGCGCGGGCGGATTGTTCCGGGACGGAACCGTTCACCCGTCCGGCGCGTGAACGGTGCGAAACGCGCCACGACGGGCCAGTTCCCGTGCCCAATAAGCCCCGGGAACGACACGTAGACGCGCGGCCGTTCGCGCAAGAGCGCCCCAGTTGGCCCGTGCCCATGTGACAATTGGACCACAGCACGGGGCCGTCTGAGGGTAACGCGCGAGGGGGTGTGTCCGCGACCATGCCTTCATCACCCGTACCAGCGAACCAGCGAGGATCCCTTGCACAGCGTCCTGGAGCGCGAACAGCTCTCCCCCAATGTCGTCCGCCTCGTCGTTGAGGCCCCCCGTATCGCCAAGGTCCGCAGACCCGGCCAGTTCGTCATCGTCCGCCGGGGACCCGGCGGGGAGCGGATCCCGCTCACCATTGCGGACAACGATCCCGTGGCGGGCACGATCACCCTGATGATCCAGGCGATCGGCGCATCCACAACTGAACTCACCAACCTTCAGGTGGGCGACACCATCCAGGATGTCGCGGGCCCGCTTGGCTCCGAGACGCACCTGCCCCCGGCCGGCACCCACGCGGTGTGCGTTGGCGGCGGTGTGGGCACAGCGGTCCTGCTGCCCATCGTCCGTGCGCTCGGCGCCAAGGGCGTCAAGGTCACCAGCGTCATCGGCGGGCGCTCCAAGGACTGGGTCATCCTGGAGAAGGAGCTGCTCGAGGCGGGCGACGTCGTCACTTGTACGGATGACGGCTCCTACGGGCGACACGGCTTCGTCACGCAGGCCCTGAAGGACCTGCTCGATGCGGGCGGCGTGGACAACGTGTACGCCATCGGCCCCGTGCCGATGATGCGCGCGGTGTCAGAGATGACCAAGCCGTACGGCGTCGAGACCACGGTGTCGCTCAACGCGATCATGGTG
Source organism: uncultured Chloroflexota bacterium (assembly GCA_903924005.1). Classification (GTDB taxonomy): domain Bacteria; phylum Chloroflexota; class Limnocylindria; order Limnocylindrales; family CSP1-4; genus CAIXZV01. The sequence goes on from CAIXZV010000340.1 coordinate 9,685, forward strand.
GACGGGACCGGGATGTGCGGCGGCTGCCGCGTCACCATCGGCGGAGAGACAAAGTACGCCTGTGTTGACGGCCCAGAGTTTGACGCCCACCAGGTGAACTTCCAAGAGCTGGCTGACCGGCTCACCACGTATCGGTTGTTCGAGACGGCCGCGCTTGAGCGCAAAAAGGCCGAGGACGCCGCGGGCGCCTGCGCAACAACCGAGGTGAAGGCATGAGCGACGCCGAAGGCACGGAGCCGGCTGCCGAACCCAAGGTGCCGCTCAGCAACAAGGAGCGGATGACCATCACCCGCGTCGCGATGCCGGAGCAGGCCGGTGCGGTCCGGGCCCACAACTTTGAGGAGGTCAACCTTGGGCTGACCTACCAGTTGGCCGTGCTTGAGGCGGAGCGCTGCATCCAGTGCCCCAAGCCCTTCTGCGTGGAGGGCTGCCCCGTCCGCGTTGACATTCCCCGCTTCCTCAAGTTCCTGCGTGACGGCGATCTGCCGTCAGCGGCTGAGAGCCTGCTGAGCGATAACGCCCTGCCCTGCGTCACCGGCCGCGTCTGCCCGCAGGAGACGCAGTGCGAGCAGGTCTGCATTCGAAACAAGAAGGGCGACTCGGTCGCCATCGGGTATCTGGAGCGGTTTGTCGCGGACTGGGCGCAGAAGAACCCAGGCGTCCTGCCCAAGGCAAACCCCACGCAGAGCGGCAAGAAGGTTGGCATCGTCGGGTCCGGCCCCGCCGGCCTGACCGCCGCTGGCGAGCTGGTCAAGAAGGGCCACGACGTCACGGTGTTCGAGGCGTTCCACGCCCCGGGCGGTGTGCTGATCTACGGCATCCCAGAGTTCCGTCTGCCAAAGGACATCGTCCAGGCCGAGGTGGACCGCCTCGTGAGCGAGGGCGTCAAGCTGGAGCTGGACGCCATCGTTGGGCGCACGTACACCATTCCGGAGCTGCGTGAGGATTTCGACGCGCTGTTCCTCGCCGTGGGCGCCGGGCTGCCTGTGTTCATGAACGTGCCGGGCGAGAACTTCAAGGGCGTCTACTCCGCCAACGAGTACCTCACCCGCGTCAACCTGATGGGCGCCTGGAACCCTGACTCCAACACCCCCATCCTCCACGGCCAGAAGGTTGTGGTTGTGGGCGGCGGCAACGTGGCGATGGACTCCGTCCGGACTGCGCGCCGCCTTGGCGCCGAAGAGGCGACCATCGCCTACCGGCGGTCCGCGGACGAGCTCCCGGCCCGCAAGGAAGAGGTCCACCACGCCAAGGACGAGGGCGTCCACTTCGAGTTCCTCGCGGCACCCCTTGAGGTGCTTGCAGACGAGAACCGCTGGGTCACGGGTCTGCGGTGCATTCGGATGGAGCTCGGCGAGCCCGATGCCTCCGGCCGCCGCCGCCCCAAGGCCATCCCGGGATCCGAGTTCGTCATCGACTGCGATCTCGTTGTTGTGGCCATCGGCACCAAGGCCAACCCGCTGCTCACCGGCTCCGCCCCGGAGCTCACGGTGAACGAGTGGGGCTACCTGATCACGGACGAGTACGGCATGTCCAGCTTGCCTGGCGTGTTTGCCGGCGGTGACATCGTGCGCGGTGCCGCGACTGTGATCCTCGCCATGGGTGACGGCAAGCGCTCTGCTGCCGCCATCGACAGCTGGCTCAACGGCACGTGGCCGCCGCCGCCCGAGGCGAATGCCGCCAAGCCCCTCAAGGAAGCGGCAGTCGCCGGCAACTGAGGGCTTTCGCTCAAACCCCCACCCCGCGCCAAGCGGCGGGCGACGGCAACGTCGTCCGCCGTTTGATTCTGCGACGCGCGCGGCGGCGGGGAGACCCTCGGCAACCCGGGGCGACCTGTCCGGCCTGAGCGCCGCGGTCCTACGTCCACCTCGGTGGCCCGTCCAGTGGCCCAACTGCGCGGTGCCGGTGCGTTGTGGCCGGATCCGTCGCCAGTTGCGCGGCGGCGAGGGACCGGGGCGGGCCGCAGCGCACAAACGGCCTCGAATGCGGACGAGATGGCGCGCCCACTGCGCAGTTGGGCCTCTGGGCGGCCCTGGCGCAGACGGCCCCGGCAGACGGCCCTGGCGCAGACGGCCCCGGCAGACGGCCCTGGCGCAGACGGCCCCGGCAGACGGCCCTGGCGCAGACGGCCCCGGCAGACGGCCCTGGCGCAGACGGCCCCGGCAGAC
>CAIXZV010000341.1 GCA_903924005.1 uncultured Chloroflexota bacterium
CCGCGACGGGGCGCCACCTCGGTGTCAGGCAGCAGTTGAAGGCGGTGCCGCGGACGCCGCACGGCTCCATCCCCATCCGCAACGCCCAGCTCCACAACCTGCGGGACGTGTCCGTGGATGTGCCGCTGGGCGTGCTTGTGGCCGTCACGGGCGTTGCTGGCTCCGGCAAGAGCTCGCTGATCCACGGCTGCATGCCGCGTTCAAACCCGTCCGTTACCGTCATCGACCAGTCGCCCATCAAGGGCTCCCGGCGCTCGAACCCCGCCACCTACACCGGCATCCTGGACCACATCCGGAAGGCGTTCGCCACGGCCACCGGGGCCAAGGCGGCCCTGTTCAGCGCCAACTCCGAGGGCGCGTGCCCCGCCTGCAACGGGCTGGGCATGGTCTACACGGAGCTTGGGTTCATGGCCGAGGTGGCCAGCGTCTGCGAGGCCTGCGAGGGCCGCCGCTTCACGGACGACGTGCTGGAGCTGCGCCTGCGCGATCGCAACATCGTGGAGGTCCTTGCCATGTCCGTGGAGGAGGCGGCTGCCTTCTTCACCGAGAAGCCCGTCCGCGTGATGCTGGACCGTCTGGCCAACGTGGGTCTGGGCTACATGACGCTTGGGCAGGAACTGGACACGCTGTCGGGCGGCGAGCGCCAGCGGCTGAAGTTGGCCATCGAGATGTCCGGCGACGCGGAGGTCTACGTGCTGGACGAGCCCACCACCGGGCTCCACATGCAGGACGTGGACAACCTGATTGGCCTGCTGGACAGGCTTGTGGACTCCGGGCGAACCGTCATCGTCATTGAGCACAACCTGGACGTGGTGGCGCGGGCGGACTGGGTGATCGACATGGGGCCGGGCGGAGGCCACGACGGCGGGCGCGTGATCTTTGAGGGGCAGCCTGCCAATCTGGTGCGCGACGAGGGCTCGCTCACAGGGCAGTACCTGCGGCGACGGCTAGCCTCCGCGTAACGGCCGCCGAATCACGCCGCGCGTCACCTCGTCCAGACGAACGAGTCCACGTCAACGCGGGCGCCCGTGGACGCCGCCCGCTGCGTCCCGGTCACCACGATCTTGATGACATGCGTCCGCGCGGACGACCAGGTCCCGCGCCATACGACCTTCGCGGGCACAACTGCCGCCGAGTAGAGGTCAACGATCGCTACCCGGTGGCCGTCCACCCACACGGATGCGACGCCGCGATCGGGGCCGAGCGTGCTCACCCATGCGACGCTCCGCGCCCACACCGTGAAGGACGCTGAACCAGGTCGCGTTGCCTTGGCAACTGCGCCCCCAGAGGCGCCGACGAGCGTGACGCGACGGAAGGCGGGTCCAAGCCGCACGGCGGGGGACGATTCCTGGACCCTGGCCACGACCTTCCAGCCGGACTCGCGCCAAACGCCTGCGTTGCCTGCCTGATCTAGGGCGCGCACGCGGAACCGGTACGTCCCGGGTGCGAGTGCGACGGCGGTTGAGGCGGTTGCGGGGCTCGAGAGGCTGACCGACGTCCACGAGGACATGCCATACGCCCGATAGGCCAACTGGTAGCGGACCGGACCCGACGCGGCATCCCGCGCTGCTGCCCATGCAATCGCGAGCGGCATCGCCGTCCGCGCCGAACCAGCGGCGGCGACAGCGGTTGGCGCGCCTCCCCCCGTGGGCGCCAGGGTGTCGAGCTTCACCGTGGCTGCGGCGGCGACGGAGACATTGCCGCCAAGGTCGCGGGCCCACAGGTACAGCCGCTTGCTCCCGTCCCCTGCGGAGACGGAAATGGAGGTGGGCTTGATTGCGGACCAGCGCAGATCCGCTGCTGACGGGTTGGACGGCACGGCCGACAGAAGCCACTTGTCGATACCACCGGTGTCAGCCGCCGCGGCCGTCACTGGGACCACGCGCGTGCGCACCGAAGACGGGATCGTGAGGGAGGCGGTGGGAGCGGTTGTGTCAGTGCGCACGGTTGCCGTGGCGACCGGCGTCATCTCCCCAGCATCGTTCCGCGCCCAGGCATAAATGGTCCTGAGGCTGTCACCTGGCGGCAGGACGATCGACGCCGGGGGCGTCGTACTCCAGTCAGTGTTCCACCCGAGGTCCCACGGCTGCGGCTTCGCGGGCGACAGCGAGACGAAGTACTTGGTGGGCGTGGCGCTGCCCGGCAGCGTGCCGACGGCAATTGGCACTCGCAGGGTGCCGGTCACCCCAGGCGCGTCAAGCGAGATGCGAAACCCGGGCGCGCCGGCGAGATCCACGTCTACCAGCAGCGGCGAATACGGGTGACGGCCGATGCCTGTTTGCCCGGTGGCGTCTGCGCCCCAGCACATGACGGGGCCAAGCATGCTGACTGCGCACGTGTGCGACCCACCGCCCTCGATCACGGCTGCGGTAAGACCCGCAACCGTCACCGGAGTAGACCGCAACAGGGCGGTCCCGTCGCCGAGTTGACCGTTCGTGTTGGCGCCCCAGCATGCGACCGAGCTGTTCTGCCTCCGGGCACACGCATGCGCACCGCCACCGGTGATGGCCGCGACGTTGGCGAGCCCGGATACCGCCACCATGCGCGAACTGTTGTACACCAAGCCGTTGCCAAGCTGACCCGAGGTGCCGAGACCCCAGCAGCCCACGGTCTGATCTGCCCGCAAGGCGCACATGGACGCGGCCTGCGCGGCCAGCGCGGTGGCGTTGGCCAAGTCCGCCACGACGACAGGCGTGGCGGAGTCTGTCCGCGTGCCGTCGCCCAACTGGCCGTAGTCGTTGGCCCCCCAGCAGCGCACGGTCCCGTCGCCCAGGCGTGCGCATGCGAAGCCGTTGCCGGCCTCAACTTCAACCGCGCCCGCGACGCCCGCGATCTGGGTGGGCGACAGGCTGAGCACCCAGCCGTACTTGTCCATGGCGCCCCAGCACCACACTGTGCCGTCCTCCAGCGCGGCGCACGCTCGGGAATACCCGGCTGATACGTCCACTGCCGTCGTAATCCCAGACACCTGGGCAATCAGCTCGCCGTCGTGCTTCGTGCCGTCGCCGAGCTGGCCCAGCATCCCATTGCCCCAGCAGCGGATCGTCTTGTCCGTGAGCCGTGCGCAGGCAAAGTCGCTGGAGCCGCTGACTTGCGCCACGTCGGCAAGACCGGCCACGGACGTGGGGGTCTGCACCTGTACGCCGATGCCATTGCCGGTTTGGCCATGCTCCGCTGCGCCCCAGCAGTCAACGGTGCCACCGGCCAGGAGCGCGCATGTCGTGCCGGTCATTGCCGCAAAACCGGTCACCGCCGGAAGGGGCAGCGTCTGAACGGGTGCAAGCTGGTCGATTCTGCCATCGCCCAACTCCCCATAGCGGTTGCGCCCCCAGCAGCGGAGCTGGTGGTAGGTAGTGATCTCGCAGGCCGTTCCTGCGCCCATGGCGAATTGGGCGACGTTGGCCGCGCCGGCCACAACCGGTGACCCTTGGCTCACCGCCGTTCCGTCCCCAAGGTTTCCGACGGCGTTGCTCCCCCAGCAGCGCGTCGTCGCGTCCTGGAGCACCGCGCACGTTGTCGCCCCGCCCGCGGCAATGACGGCGACACTGGAAAGGCCTGGCACCCGCGCCGGCGTGGGGACCGCGTCAAGGACGCCCGTCCCAACCTGGCCGTCACGGCCATCGCCCCAGCAGAGCACGCCGTGGTCAGCCAGCAGAACACAGACGTGATTCATGCCGGCCGCAATCCCGATGGCGCCGGTGACGCCCGGCACCGCGACAGGCGTAGCCGACTCCGTGAAGGTCCCGTTGCCCAGCTCGCCAACGCTGTTGCTGCTCCAGCAGCGCACCGTGGTGTCGGCGAGAACCGCGCAGATGGGGCCACCCACCACAATCGCCGTGGCCGTCGCAAACTCGGGCACGTCGATAGGTGTCGGGTTGATCGAGGCATGGTACGGGACCAGACCGTAGCCCCAGCATCGGACCGATCCGCCAGCGAGCAGCGCACAGGTATGGCCGTACTCGGCGTCAATGCTGACGGCGGTGTCGATCCCCAGCACGGTCACCGGCGCGGTGCGGTTCTCTAGCGTCCCGTCGCCAAGCTCGCCGATGTCGTTGCGGCCCCAACAACGGATGGTGTGATCGCTCAGCAGTGCGCAGGCGTGATCGGATCCCGCCGTAACCGCCACCGCACCCGCGACGCCCGCAACCGCCACCGGCTGCCGCCGATCGACGGTCGTCCCGTCGCCCAACTGGCCGTACTGGTTGCGCCCCCAGCAGCGCACCGTCGCGTCATCCACCACGGCGCAGGCAAGGTCATCGCTGACCGCCACGGCAGACGCGACGTAGGTCGCCTCGCGCACCGCCACCTCCGTGCCTGCGGAGCCCGTCACAGCACTGTCGTTGACGTCCGTTGCCGTGACATCTCGGTGCCCGGCCGTTCCCAGGGTCACCGGGAACAGGTGACTCCCAGCATCGCTGGGAGTGAAGGTATACGCGGCGGGGAGGGACGCGGCTGGGTCGTTGCTGGTGAGGCGAACGGTCCCCTCGTATGCCTTGTCGATCCGGCCGTGGGAGTCGAGTGCCGTGATGGTCACGACGCCGGGAACCGCGCCTTTGCTCACCGAAGCCATCCCTCCCACGAAGAAGTGGGTCGCGGCCAGGGAGTCAACCCCGGCCAGACCCTCAATCGTGAGCGGCGCGGATGACGGCGAGATCCACGGCGGCGCGCCGCTGTAGTCCACGCGGATCTGGTGCAGCCCCGACAAGACCACCGACGGCACCGTGAACCACGGAGAGGTGTAGGTGACGTCGCCCGACCCCAGCACGATGCCCGTGGTCTCGTCCGTGATCGTCACGGTCCCGGAAACCACGGCGGCGGCGGCGGACTGCGCGAGCGTTACGGTGCCGCTCAGATCCACGGCACCGGCCACGCCGCTATACGCCGGGCTCACGGAGGGAGTCACTTTGGACCCGACGTAGGTGACCTGCGTGATGGTGTTCGACGGCCCAGAGGGCGCGTACCCCTCGTAGCCGAGATAGCGCGCCGTGACGGTGTGCTCGCCAAACAGGCTGTTGAGATTGAGCGAGAACCCCCCTGCCTGTGTGACCGCGGGCACGCCGTCCACGCTCCACTCCACGGACCCGTAGGTCGGATCCGGGCTGACATGCGCCGTGAACTCCGGGCCGGCCGGCAGCGTCGCGGGGTTCGTGCTGCTCGTGATGGTGAGCGATGTGGGCCGAGTGACCGTACCGCTGATGAACGTCCTGCCGAACCCGACGATCGAGTCATCCGCGATGTCGAGATAGGCATAGCGGGTCAGCGCACTGCCGTCCACGGGGACCATGCGCACCACGACCGTGCACATTGCGCCTGCCGCGAGTTCCATGCCCGCGCACCCGTCATCCACGATCTCGAAGTCGGCCGCGCTCGCACCTGCGAGGACCGCGGCCTGCGGATGGAGCGGCTGGCCCCCGAGGGCTGTCAGCGTGACTGCAAGTCCGTCGGACGGCGTGCCAACGAGCGTCCGCGGAAAGCGGATCTGGCGGGTGATCGTCTTCACCGGCGCCATAGGCAGCGTGCTGTGGTACCGAATCTCAAGGGAACGGGGCTGGACATAGGGCTGAACGCCCTCGCAGACGGCGGTGGCCGCAAGCTTTGTAACCGTTGCGCCCGACATCTCCAGCTCGTCAATCCGGAACCACGCCGGCTCGTCCTGGAGACATGCGTGATCGTCGGACCCGATGCGCGGGTGATCAGGGGACCCGCCCGTGGGAATGCCGACCTCGGCCTGCGCGAGCGGATACAAGCCGGTGGTCAGCGGCGTGCCCACCGGCGGATACAAGCGCAGGCTGAACCCGGTGTTTGTCTGGCGATCAAGGGCGGTGCCAGCAAGGATCAACAGGTGCGGGTCGGGGCTTTGCTCCAGCGTTACGGTGATAGGAGCAGCGTCGCGGTAGAACGCATCCATACCACCGTCTGCGCCGGTACTTGCGTACGCCATGTCTGACGCGACCGCGGCGGTGGCCGTCTGCAGCGGCGCCAAGCCTGCGCAGAGCACGAGCGCCATGCCGAGCGCGCCAAGACGCCGGAACACGCCCGGGGCCGTCTTGCCGGACCTGATGGACGCCCGATGGCTGTGGAGCATGTCCCCCCTTGCCCAAGCAGTTGCGAAGAAGGTGAGCCTCACGCCGAGCCGAGAGCGCGGCAAGGGTCATTCGGCCCGTTAGGCTGAAGGGGCAGCCGGACGCGAGGCCGTGATCGCCATCGATCGGGACCGACTAGCGTCCCGCCGCGCGGGACGTGCCGGACGGCCGTCGCCATCGGAAGGCTGAGCCTCTAGAGTCAGCGGCGAGCGCAGGGTGGCGGCCGCGTCCCCGTGCTCGCGCCATCAGGCGCGCTTGGGCAGGTGGAGGGTTGCAATGCGACTCGCAGACAAGGTGGCCGTCATCACCGGCACGGGCTCCGGCATGGGCCGTGCCATGGCCAACCTCTTTGCCGCCGAAGGCGCCAAGATTGTCGCCGCGGAATGGAACGCCACGGCGCTGGCCGAAGTAGTGGCCGAAGTGACGGCAGCTGGCGGGGCGATCACCGGGGTGGCCGGCGATGTGTCCAACCGCGATGACGACCGGCGGATCATCCAGACCGCCATCGACACGTACGGGCGGATCGACATCCTGGTCAACAATGCCGGGATCATGGACAACATGGCCGCGGCGGGCGACTTTGACGAGGCGACCCTGGCCAAGGTGATGGCGGTCAACGCCTTTGGGCCGCTGTACCTGATCAACGCGGCAATCCCCCACTTCCTTGCGCAGGGCAAGGGAACCATCGTGAACACCGCGTCCCTCGCGGGTGTCGGCGGCGGCGCGGCGGGTGTGGTCTACACCATGAGCAAGCACGCCAACGTGGGCCTGACCAAGAACACCGCCTGGGCGTACGCCAAGTCCGGCATCCGCTGCAACGCGATGGCCGTGGGCGGTGTGAACACGGGGATCATGGCCAACACTGCAGGCAAGGTTGCGGCGTTTGACCCTCAGTCGCTTGGTGTGGGGCGGGCGATGGCATACGCCGGTCTGGCGCCGGGCTTTGGCGAGCCAATCGACATCGCCAACTTGGCGCTGTATCTCGCCTCGGACGAGTCGCGCTTTGTGAACGGCGCCATTGTCCACATCGACGCGGGATGGTCGGCCGCCTAACGGGCCGCTCAGTGAGGCTGGTGGCTGCGTGCGCGATCGCGGCCACCGCCCTGCTGGGCTGCACCATCTTCACGCCCTCGCGGCCCGCGCTGCAGTTCGCACCTGCGACCCTGCCAGCCGCGACTGCTGGCACCGCCTACACGGCCGACATCTTGGTGACCCAGACCGCCACACCGGTTGGCGGCGCATCCGTGCAGGACGGGTTGCTGCCCACGGGTGTTGGCGTGGCGCTGGTGGACGGCACCCCAAACACGGTCCGGATCTCGGGCACGCCCAAAGCCGCGGGCACCTACACGTTTACCGTCTCGGTGTGGTGCTACGGCACCAACGTCAACGGCCAGACGGGCACGCAGCAGTACACGCTTGTGGTGAAGTGACCTTGGGCCGGCCGGGCGCGGCTCACCCGTGAGTCGCCACCCCGATGTCCCTTCATCACCGCTCGTGATAATCGCCAGCTAGTTCCTGCTCGCGCCGCGTCTTCGCGGGCTGGCTGGCGGTTCCGCCCGCCCGAAGCCGCCCTCAAGGGCCCGCCGCATCACGAGCGGTGATATTCGGGGCGGTTGGAGCACCCGCACACCCTGCTGCGCCGCCGGCGGGTGACGCGACCGCGCGAAAGGCTGGCAATTATCACGAGCGGTGATAGGCCGACACGGGTATGTGCCCGCCCGCGCCGGCGCCGCCCGCTCAGCCGCCCGCGCCGCCCGCTCAGCCGCGAGCTAGCGCGCGGTGCCCAGCGCCTCGGCCAGCCGAATCTCCACCATCAGGTCGCCGGCCAGACGCTCCAGGCCCTGGCGGACCGCGGCCACATCCACAGTCTCCGGAATGAACACGCGCACGTGGGCGTGGAACATGTGGTCGCCCGAGTGCGCGGCGGCGCGCCGGTCGGTGTCCAGTTCCTCAACGTTGATGCGGTGCCGGGCCAGCAGGGTCGAAATCTCATGCACAAGGCCCGGGCGATCAACGCCCAACAGCTCAATCTCCATCGCGTGCTGCCGGGTGACCTCAACGGGCGCACTCCGCTCCACGATGACGTGCAGACCGCTGCCTCCAAGACGGCCGAGGGCCTCCTCGAGCGCCGCCGCATCCTCGTCGGCAACCTCCACGCACAGGACGCCCGCGAACTTGCCCGCGAGATGCGCCATGCGGCTCTCCAGCCAGTTGCCGCCGTGGGCAGCAACAACGTCAGCCACGGAGTCCACAATGCCGGGATGGTCCGGGCCGATGAGGGTGAGCACAAGGTCGATCATGGCCGCATCGTAGCGCCTGACCTACGGCACGGACAGGATTGCTCTACGCACACGGCCCCCTATCATCGGCGTGTAATGAGCAGCATTCGACCGTTCCGCGCCCTCCGGCCCGAGCCGGCCCAGGCGGCCCTCGTGTCGGCCGTCCCGTACGACGTGGTCACTGCGGCTGAGGCCGCGGCACTCGCCGACGGCAACCCTCTGAGCTACCTGCGCGTGTCGCGTGCAGAGATCGAGCTGCCGCCGGACACGGACCACTACGCGGACATCGTGTATGCCACGGCGGCGGCCAACTTTGCACGGCTTCGCGCCGCGGCTCCGCTGGTGGTTGAGGAAGTCCCAACGCTGTACTTCTACCGCCTGCGGACGGGCAGCCACACGCAGACAGGTATCGCCGCGACGTTCTCCGTGGACGAGTACGAGCGCGGCGTCATCGTCAAGCACGAGAAGACGCGGAAAGACAAGGAAGACGACCGGACGCGCCACATCGTGGAACTCCAGGCCCAGACAGGCCCCGTGTTCCTGACCTACCCGGCCAATTCGACGGTTGACGAACTGGTCGCGGCCGCGACGACTCGAGCGCCGCTGTTTGATTTCACGGCACCCGACGGCGTGACCCACACGGTCTGGACGGCCACCGATGACGAGACCGCCGTGATCACCGCGGCCTTTGCAGGCATCCCGGCGCTCTACATCGCCGATGGCCATCACCGTGCAGCCAGCGCCATGCGCGCGGGCCAGGCGCTCGGCGAGACCGAGGCGGACTGGTTCCTCGCGGTTGCCTTTCCGCATGACCAGATGCAGATCCTGCCGTACCACCGCATCGTGAAGGACCTCAACGGCTACACGGCGGCCGAGCTGCTCGACGCCATCCGGGCCAACGGCGTGGACGTCTGCGAGAACCCCGACGCCCCAACGGGCGTGGGCGAGGTGGCGATGTATCTGGACGGCGTCTGGCGCTGCCTCTGCCTTGCCCCGGCGGCTCCGGACGCAGCCCCTGCCGATCAGCTGGACGTCTCGCGCCTGTATGACCAGGTGCTGGCGCCGCTTCTCGCGATTGGCGATCTGCGGACCGACAAGCGCATCGACTTCGTTGGCGGCATTCGTGGGCCCCAAGCCCTGGCAGAGGCCGTGGACACCGGCCGGGCGGCGGTCGCGTTTGCCATGTACCCAACGTCCATCGGGGACCTGATGACCATCGCCGACGCGGGCGGGATCATGCCGCCAAAGTCCACCTGGTTTGAGCCGAAGCTCCGCGACGGCCTCCTCGTCCACCTGATCTAGCGCAGCGGCAAGACGGAGTCAGCCATGAAGGTCCTCATCGCCGACCAGTTTGAGCAGTCCGGCCGGGACGGGCTTGCGGCCGCCGGGTGCGACGTGGTGTTTGATCCCAACCTGTCGGGCGACACGCTGGGCGCGGCGCTGCGCGAGACCGGGGCCGAGGCGCTGATCGTCCGCTCCACCAAGGTCACCGCTGACATGCTCGACGGCGGCCATCTGGCGCTGATTGTCCGCGCCGGCGCGGGCTACAACACCATCGACGTGGCGGCCGCATCTGCCCGCGGCATCTACGTGTCCAACTGCCCGGGCAAGAACGCGGTGGCTGTGGCAGAGCTGACGCTGGGCCTGATCCTGGCGCTAGACCGCCGGATCGCGGACAACGTCAGCACCCTGCGCGAAGGCCGCTGGGACAAGAAGACGTTCAGCAAGGGTGCCGGGCTCAAGGGCCGCACGCTGGGCCTGCTTGGCTTTGGCTCCATCGCCCAGGCGGTTGCCCGTCGCGCGCAGGCGTTCGGCATGGACATCGTGATCTGGACGCGCAGCTTTGAGGACGGCGCTCCGGTTGACTTCGCCGAATACGGCCTGGACGCGAACGGCCGCGAGTCCAAGGTGACCGCGGTGCGCACGCCGGGTGACGTGGCGGATGCCGCGGACATCCTGTCGATCCATGTCGCGCTTGGCTCGGGCACGCGCGGTCTTGTGGACGCGGCGCTGATCGCGCGCCTCCGTGACGGGGCAATGCTCATCAACACGTCGCGCGCCGAGGTGGTGGATCACGAGGCGCTGGCCGCGGCGGTCCGCGAGCGCGGGCTGCGCGTTGGCCTGGACGTGTATCCGGACGAGCCGGCCGTAGCGCAGGGCGAGTACAGCCACGAACTCCTGGGGCTGCCCGGCGTCTACGGCACGCACCACATCGGCGCGTCCACGGAGCAGGCGCAGGAGGCGATCGCCGCCGAGACCGTGCGCATCGTCCGCGCGTTCAAGGAGACAGGGCGCGTGCCCAACGTGGTCAACCTTGCGCGCCAGTCACCGGCAACGCACATGCTGGTGGTGCGCCATCGGGACCGCCCGGGCGTCCTCGCCCACATCTTTGAGCAGCTCCACGATGCGGGCATCAACGTCCAGGAGACCGAGAACATCGTCTTCGAGGGCGCCGAGGCCGCCATTGCTCGGATCAACGTGGACCACGCGCCGTCCGCAGAGCTCATCGTCGCCATCAACGAGGGCAACGAGCACGTGCTCAGCACGCAGCTTGTGGCCCTGTAGCCCGCCGCCAACGCCGCCAACCCGCAGGAGACGCCCCGTGACCAACCGCATCTACAACTTCTCCGCTGGCCCCGCCGTCCTGCCCCTCTCCGTGCTGGAGAAGGCCCAGCGAGACCTCATCGCCCTGCC
>CAIXZV010000342.1 GCA_903924005.1 uncultured Chloroflexota bacterium
AGCTGGTCCTGACCCATGCTGCGGATTACGGCGGTCAGCGGTCGCGGCGGGTGTCGCCGTTTGTGCTAGAGGCGCTTGATCTGCCCGTGGCGGCAGGTCCCGCCGGCGCCGGGGCCAAGACGGCGTCGGCGCTGGAGCGGATCGCGGCGCAGGAGCGCGGCGAATCGCCGCCGGCGATGGCTGTGCGGCGGGAGGGAGAGCCGCTCACGCTCTCGTTCTACGCCATTGACGACTACCTCACGTGCCCGCTCAAGTACAAGTACGCGCACGTGCTTCGGGTGCCGCTGTCGCCGCACCACTCCATCATCTACGGCGCGGCGCTCCACGCGGCGGTATCGGAGTTCCACAAGCGCCACGCCCGGGGCATCGTCATGACGCTGGACGCGCTGGTGGACGTCTTCACTTCGTCGTGGAGAAGCGAGGGGTTCCTCTCGCGGGAGCATGAGGAGGCTCGTCTGGCAGCGGGTCGGGAGGCGCTGCGCCGCTTCCGCGACGAGCAGATGGAGCCCGGCGCAGTGATCCCGGCGTACGTGGAGCGGGACTTCACGTTCACGCTTGACGGTGACCGGGTCCGCGGCCGGTACGACAGGGTGGACGTGATCCCGGTGAGCGGGGAGCTGCGGGCTGCGGGCGTGGCGGATGGCGGCCCCGCGGCGGACGTCGTTGAGACAACCCTGGGGCTTGCGCCGGAGCGTGTGGTCATCACGGACTACAAGTCATCCGATGTCCGAGATCCGGCCAAGGCAAAGCAACGCGCCAAGGACTCGCTCCAGCTCTCCATCTACGCCATGGCGTACGAGGCCATGACGGGTCGTCTGCCTGACACCGTTGCGCTGCACTTCTTGGAGTCTGGCTTGGTGGGCACGGCACCGGTGGACCGCAAGCGCATCGACAAGGCGCGGGAGCTGATCAAGACGGCTGCCACCGGGATCCGGGCGCGGGACTTCGGGGCAAAGCCAGACCACATGGCCTGCGGGTACTGCGCGTTCCGGGAGATCTGCCCGGCGTCGGTGCGCTAGCTGTGGACCAGGTAGCCGCCGTCCTCGCCGGGGTGTCGGCAGGTGCCGTGGTGGAGGCGGACAACCTCGACGTGTTGGCGGCCCTGCCGGACGGGTCCGTCGGGCTCGTGTACGCGGACCCGCCCTTCGCCACAGGGCGCCGGCGCCGGCTTGCGTCCATCCGCCTTGGGGCCGGGGAGCAGGTCCGCCCGGGGTTTGACGGCACGGACGAGCCGTTCGAGATCGTGAGCGACCTCGCGTACGACGATGCGGTGCCGCTCGAGGAGCACCTTGCCGCGTTGGAGCTCCGCCTGCGGGAGATCCATCGCGTGCTGGCGCCGGACGGGTCGGTGTACGTCCACGTGGACTGGCGGACCGTCCACCACGTCCGGCTGATGCTGGACCGCGTCTTTGGCGCGGAGCAGTTCCTCAACGAGATCGTGTGGGCGTATGACTTTGGCGGCCGGGCTCGTGATCGCTGGCCGCGCAAGCACGATTCAATCCTCTGGTACGCCAAGGGCGA
>CAIXZV010000343.1 GCA_903924005.1 uncultured Chloroflexota bacterium
GCATCGCCTATCTGGTGGGTTCTGCCATCCTCGTGCTGCCGCTGTCGGACCCCGCGGGCTCCGCAATCCCCTTTGTCATTGCGCGGCTCTTCCAGGGCGCCGGGATCGCCGTGGTGCTGCCCTCGGCGCTCTCGCTGGTGCCAGCCCTGATGCCGCCCGGCCGCAACCCGCGTGGCCTCTCAATCGTGGGCGCTGCGCAGAACCTCACGCTCACCGTGATCCCGCCGCTGTCGCTTGTGCTGCTCAACAACTCGGACATCCACGGCGTGGCGTGGGGCGCCATTGTGGCTGTGGCCGTGGGCGTCGGGCTCTTCCGGGCCATCGGCCTCCGGCCAACGCTGCCCCAGCGCCCGGCGGTCCCCCACCGCTACGGCATCGCGTTCCAGCGCAGTTGGGCCATCCCGTTGCTGATCACCATCACCTATGTCGCGCACTGGGGTGCCGTGACCGCGTATCTGCCGGTGAAGGCTGTTGGGGAGGGCGCGGACGTGGGTCTCTACTTCGCCGCCGACGGCGTCGCCATCTTCCTCATGCGACTGCCGACCGCTTGGCTGGCCGAGCGGATCTCGAGCAGGACCCTCATGGTGGTAGGCGGTGTGGCCACGGCCGTTGCCATCGGGATGCTCCTGCTGCCGCTGACGACGCCGCTGCTGATTGCGTCGGGCCTCTTGGGCGGTGCAGCCGGCGGTCTCGTGCTCTCTCCCGTGCTGTTTGAGCTGTCAAGCCGCGCAACCGATGCCAACCGCGGCTCCGCCTTCGCGCTCTACTCGGGCGCGCTCGCGGGCGCCATCTCCCTGGGGAGCATCGGCGGGGCGCCGGTGGTGGCGGTCTTTGGGCTCTCGGCGGCGCTGGCCATCGGCATAGCGCTCATTGGCGTTGCCACCGCGCTCACGCTGACAGACCGCTCGCTTCGCGGTCTGGTTGTGGACGGAGGAGCGGGCGACGGACCGGGAGCGGGCGCCCAGACGTCACCGGCGTAGCGTCACCGACGCAGCGCAACCCCTGAGGCGCTACTCGAGGCGCTACTCCCGCCAAGCCGCGAGATCAAGCGCCTTGAGCCGCGGACTCTCTGTTCGCCCCGGGATCCGGCCGCGCTTGGCGATTGGCGAGCCGTCGATCTCCTTGATGTCACCCGTGAAGTCAATGGGCGTGGCACCGGAGATGTAGCTGCCAACGGCGAAGGAGTCCACCGGCGCCGCGTTGTCCTTGAAGTAGCGGATCCGGTCAGGCGTCAGCCCGCCGGAGACCGTGATCGTCACATGCGTGAACCCGGCCTGGTCCAGCCGCGCTCGGATCTCGGTCACAAGCGCGGGGGTCACGCGCCCACGTTCCGAAGGTGTGTCCAGACGGATGCCGTACAGCTTGTCGCCCAGCGCTCGGGCGACACGCAGCGCCTCCTCTGCCTCGTCCTTGAACGTGTCCACAAGCACGATGCGGGGAACGTCCGGTGGCATATCGCGGTCAAACGCCTCGGCCGCGCGCACCGTGTCGCCAAAGATCATGACCAGCGAGTGCGGCATCGTCCCCGTCGGGTTGAGACCCGCAAGCCTCGCGCCTGCCGGGGTGGACGCGCCCACGCAGCCGCCCACGATGGCCGCGTAGTCAAGAACATCGGTGATGTCCGGATGCACGTGGCGGGCGCCGAAGCTGATGACCGGCTGAGGCCCGGCAGCCTCGACGCAGCGGCGGGCGGCAGTGGCCCAGCCCGTCGACTGGGCGAGCATGCCCAACATCGCCGTCTCGTAGAGCGCAAAGGCGCGATAACGCGCCTGGATCCGGAGGACAACCTCTTTGGGCGTCACCAGATCGCCATCCTGCATTGCCTCAACGATGGCGCCGGGCTCGTTGGCGAGGACGTGGCCGATCAGGTTGGTCGCCTCGCCCATGCCGCAGAGGACGGATTCTTCGCGGGTGAAGACCTCCATCATGACGACGGGGTCAAGACCCTCGCGCTCCAAAATGGAGTTGGCGCGGGCGAAGTACACGTCGGCGGTAGCCCCCGAGAGGATCTCCATCGACGGGCGCGTTCGCTGCAGGCCCATCAGGCGACCCGGTGGATGCAGAGGGCGGACGTCACGACGCTCGGGCTCCTTCGTACGGGTGCCGTCACGATCGCGGCGACCCCGGGGTGCGCGTTGGCGGGGAGTGTAGCGCACGCTCCACCCCGCGTACCGGGCGAGGACCGGCGGATGGGCCGCCACGTGACGCCGCCGGGGCGTCCGCGTGCGTTCGCCGCGGGCGCAGCGACCGGCCCGCGCGGCCCCAGAGACCCGGCCCAAGGAGGGCCACCGAAGCAAGCACAGCCAGAAGGAACACGATGCGCCGCCGTCCCTCAGCCCACGCACCCGTCCATGCGCGGTACGCCTGCGACGCCGAGGCCACAGCGGCATCCACATGCCCGCCAGCAAGCTCGCGGCCAGCAGTGGCAAGGTCTGACTCCGGCTGCTCGCCGAACATGCCCACCGTTGAGAGCAGATCGTGCTCATCAGTTCGCGAACCTGCGGCGGTGGTGATGGCAGTGATGGCGGCGCTTTCGCGGTCCGCCTCGGTGAACGCCACCGCAAGCGACCCCGTCTCAAACAGGGTGCGCAGCGTGTCCGGCAGCACCACGCCGGCGGTGGACGCTTGCTGCTCCAGGGCCATGCGCTTCTGGAGGACGCCACGGGCATCGGCCAGCAGGGAGTCTGCCGTCTCGAAGCGCCAGGCGCGCAGGGCGTCGCGGATGGATCGCGGCAGGGTCCAGCCGTTCGCAACGGCCAGCGTCTTGCTGTAGGAGTCCCTTGCCTCAACGCGCGCGTCTAGCAGCCCCGCCTCGCCGGGCCGGACCACC
>CAIXZV010000344.1 GCA_903924005.1 uncultured Chloroflexota bacterium
ATCTGCCGGCGCCATCACCGCGGCCACCATCACCACCGTTGGCGTCTTCCTGCCGCTCGGCTTCGTTGGCGGCCTGGTCTCCCAGTTCTTCCTCCCGTTTGCCCTCACGGTCACGTTCGCGCTGCTGGCCTCGCTGGTCTGCGCGCTCACGGTGGTCCCGGTGCTCGCGTACCTGCTCATCGACCGCGTGAAGCTCAACGTGGACGCCGACGGCGAGCCCAAGAGCAGCTTCTGGATCCGCGCCTACACCCCAACCATCAAGCTCGTCCTGCGCAGCAGGACCACCAAGCTTGGCGTCGTGGGCGTCGCCGCGCTCATGTTCGTGGGCACCGGGCTCCTGGCGCCGCTCCTGCCCACCGCGTTCATCGACACGGGGTCGCAGAAGCTCCTCCAGGTCAACGTCGCGCCGCCGGCCGGCGCCTCCTCAGCAGCCGTCCTCGACCGGACCAAGCAGGCTGAGGGGATCCTCGCCAACGACAAGAACATCCTGCTGATCCAGTCGTCCATTCCTGGCGAGGGCGAGGCCGGCTTCCAGGCGATCGTCGCGTCGATGAGCGGCTCACCCGCCAACAGCGCCCGGATCACCGTCAAGCTCGCTGACTCCGTGGACGTCGCGAAGTACGCGACAACACTGGCCGACGAGCTGGCGCCGGTGAAGACCGACGGCTACGACATCGCTGTGGCGCAAACCGCGGGCTTCTCCTCCGGCGGCTTGAGCATCGTGGTGTCCGGCGACAACGCAGCCGATGTGGCTGCCGCCAACGACACGGTGCTGGCGGCGCTCAAGGACAACAAGGATCTCCTCAACCTCAAGTCGGACCTGTCCAAGGGAACGCCGGAGATCCAGGTCACCCCTGACCCCAATAAGGCCTTGGGCTACGGCCTCACGGCAGCCCAGGTTGCCCAGGAGGTCCGCACCGCGCTAGTCGGGACGGTGGCAACGCGCATCGTCATCGACAGCAGCGGCAACGCCACCGACGTCTTTGTCCAGCTCGACCCGGCCAGCATCACGTCCGTCGCGGACCTGCAGGCCCTCAAGGTGGGGACGGCCGTGAAGACCACGCTTGGCAAGGTGGCCACCGTGGAGCAGGTCAGTGCGCAGGGCTCCATCACCCGTATCCACCAGTCGCCCGCCGCATCCATCTCGGCCGAGATCACCAGCAAGAACACCGGCAAGGTCAGCAAGGACGTCCAGACCGTCATCGACGGGCTGGTTGCGGCCAACAAGCTCCCAGCCGGCGTGACGGTGGAGCTTGCTGGCGTCAGCCAGCAGATGAGTGAGGCGTTTGGCGGCCTCTTCGTCTCGATGGGCGTGGCCGTCGTCGTGGTCTACGTGGCCATGGTGCTGACGTTCAACTCGCTCATCACGCCGTTCATCATCCTGTTCAGCCTGCCGCTGGCAACCATCGGCGCGTTCCCGGCCCTATACCTCACGGGCAAGCCGCTTGGCGTCAGCGCCCTCATCGGCTTCCTGATGCTCATCGGCATCGTGGTCACCAACGCGATCGTCCTGCTCGACCTTGTCGAACGGCTGCGCGCCAAGGGCATGTCCACCACGGACGCGCTCATCGAGGGCGGCAGGACGCGTGTCCGGCCCATCTTGATGACTGCAATTGCGACGATCCTCGCGCTCGTCCCGCTTGCCGCAGGCTTCAGCAAGGGCTCCATCATCGCGGCGGAGCTGGGCACGGTTGTCATCGGCGGTCTGTTCAGCTCCACGTTCCTGACGCTCCTGGTGGTGCCGGTCGTGTACTCGCTCGTGGACGGCGTCCGCGCGCGGATCAGCGGCCGCAACCGCCCGGCAGAGCCGGCGACGCAGGCTGCATCGGCTGCCTGACCCCCCATCCACACATTCAGCGTCCCCGTGGCACCCTAGCGGACCACAGGGACAGCAAGGAGGACCAACATGGCGATTACCCGGTTTGCCGAGGCAACCTGGAACGGCGACCTCATCAACGGCAACGGCTCCATCGACTACGTGTCGTCAGGCGCGTTCGCGCGCATGCCCGTGACCTGGGCGTCGCGGACCGAGGAGCACAACGGGCGCACCAGCCCGGAGGAGCTCATCGCGTCGGCGCATGCCGCGTGCTTCTCGATGGCCTTCTCGGCCCAGCTCGCGCGCAACAGCACCCCGGCCACCAAGCTGTCGGTGAAGTGCGTCGTGACGTTTGACAAGACCGACGCCGGCTGGCGGATCACCCGCAGCGACCTGTCCGTTGTGGGCACGGTTGCCGGCATCGACCAGGCCAAGTTCGCCGAGCTGGCTGAGAACGCCAAGAGCGGCTGCCCCATCTCCAACGCCTTGCGCGAGACGATCGTGCTCTCGGTGGACGCAAAGCTCGCCTAGTTCTCGCGCACCTTTCGTGCTCCACAACGGCCGGTCTGGGTTCGCCCGGGCCGGCCGTCTTGATTCGCGGCGCGCTCTGGCGGCCGTTCTGGCGGCCGGTCTGGCGGCCGCTGATCGGTGGCAC
>CAIXZV010000345.1 GCA_903924005.1 uncultured Chloroflexota bacterium
GGTCGCGGGGCGCACGTCGCCTAACTAGATCTCTCCAGTGGCGCTTGGGCGCCGCAGACGGCCCCGAGGCTTTGGCTCCGGGGCCTGCTTCGCGTCAGGCGTGTCTGCGGCCCGGCGCCCGGTGTCGCCCCTGTCGCGTCATCACCGCTCGTGATAATCGGTGGCTAGATCGCGCGCGCCGCGTCTTGGCGGGCCCCCTGGCGTGCCCACGCGCCCAAACCCGCCCTGGAGGGGCCGCCGCATCACAAGCGGTGATATTGCGCACGGTTAGGGCGTCCGCACGCCCCGCCGCACCGCCCGAGGGCAGCGCGACCGCCGCAATCGCTGGCGATTATCACGAGCGGTGATATTCCCCTAGCTCGGGCGCGGAGCCCAACCGCTACATGGGCTAGCTGCGCGAGTTCGGGGCCGCATGCGGTAGCGTGGTGTCGTTATGCGACCCACCCTGAAGATGCTCTCGGACAACCTCATCGGCCAGATCCTTGATGAGGCCAAGCGGGTGCTGGCCGAGACGGGCTTTGAGATCCGCGGCCACGAGATGCGCCGCCGGCTGATCGCGGCCGGCCTGCCCACCCGGCGCCACGACGGTGTAGATCGAGTCCTGTTCCCGCGCGACGTGGTGGAGGCGGCCATCGCCAGCGCCCCGCACTCGTTCCGGCTGTTTGACCGCGACGGCAACCCGCACGCGGATCTTGGCGGCGACCGCGTCCACTTCGTCCCGGGCTCGTCGGGTCTCAAGTGGATGGACCACCGAACCGGCGAGGTTCGCCTGGCGGATTCGACGGACTTTGTGAACTACGTGCGTCTGGCCGACGGCCTCAACCACATCGCCTACCCGGCCACCGCGTTCTCCACCAATGCCGACATCGAGCCGCAGGTTTCTGACGCCTGGCGCCTGTACATGGTCCTCACCAACACCAAGCGCCCTGTCGTGTCCGGCGCCTTCACCGAAACGGGCGTGCCGCGCATGGTGGAGCTGATGCAGCTCTTCCGTCAGGACCGGGCGGACCTGGTGGCGCGGCCGATGTCCATCTTCACGATCACGGCCACCGGCAACTTCCGCTACTCCGAGGACTCCTGCCAGAACCTCATCGACTGCGTTGAGGCCGGCATCCCCGTGGAGATTGTCCCGGTCACGCTGATGGGGTTGGTTGCGCCGGTGACAACGGTTGGCGCCACTGTCTTCCACACAGTGGACGTGCTGGCGGGCATCGTGATGGCGCAAATCATCCGCCCCGGCGCGCCCGTCCTGTTTGGCGGCGCCCCTGCCACGTTCCACATGAAGCTGGCCAGCTCACCGATGTCCGCCATCGAGGCGTTCGCGCTGGACGCCGCCTACGTGGCCGTTGGCAAGGCGCTGGGCATCCCCACCCAGTCCTACATGGCGCTCTCAGACTCCAAGGTGCTGGACGCACAGGCTGGCGCCGAGACCTTTGGGTCTGCGCTGATCGCCGCGCTCGCCGGCGTCAACAGCGTCAGCGGCCCCGGGATGCTGGACTTCTTGCTGGTGTTCAACCTGGCCAAACTGGTCTTTGATGACGAGATGTGCGGTCAGGCGCTCCGCTTCGTCCGCGAGATCAAGGTGCAGGACGATCTGCCGGTGGCCGGGCTTGTTGACCGCCTGATGGTGGACCAGCACCTGATCATGGCGCCGCACACCACGGTGCACTGGCCCACGGAGCTGTACCTGCCGTCGCCCGTGGTGGACCGCGACAACCGCGAGAACTGGCTCAAGGCTGGTGGCAAGGACGCGGCCGGGCGCGCGGCAGACGAGGTGGATCGACGCCTTGCAAGCTACCGCCAGATCCAGACGGACCCGGTCGCCGAAGCGGAGATGCAGCGGATCATCCGCAGCGGCCTCATCGACCAGACGGAGTTGCCGCTGGTCCAGCCTGCGCCGGAACCGTCAACCGAAGCGCTCGCCGGGGCCTTCCCGGGCGCGGATGGCGAGGGCGCAGGGCGCGGCCGCAGGGTGAACGCACGGCGCGCGGCGCGCTAACGAGCCCCGCAACCCCTCAGGGCATCGCCAGAAACGCCACCACGACCACCGCCACCGAGGCCACCGCCTCCACCATCCCGACATGCACGGGCCGCAATGGCCGACCTGCACGGGCGCGACGGTCAACCACGACCGGCAGCAGCCACGCCCGAAGCCCCAGCCCCAGACCAAGGACGGCCCACGGCGCGGGGAGGGTGAGCGCGGCAAGCGCCGCGCCAACCGCATGGAACGCGGTGGAGCGGACTGCAAACCGTCGGTTGCCACGCTCACGCAGGACAGAGCGGACCACAAGCACGGTTCCGAACAGGTAGACGGCGGCAATCGCGGTTGCGACGCCCATCCGCCCGGGGTCAGTCGCCCCGCCGACGAGCGCTGCCGCGGGGACGAGCACCAGCGCCTGGACAACCTGCATGAGGCTGTTGGCGAGGTCGCGGCGCGTGCCGGCCTTTGCCTCGACAGCGACGATCAGCGCGGTTGGGGCAAGCACCACAACCGACACCACAAGCAGGGGGAACGCTGCCGCAATCACCGCACCCTGCACGGCAAGAGCCACGAGATACACCCGCATCGGCAGCACCAGCGGGTCGCGCTTTCGGGCGCGTCGCCACGCCTGGACGGTTGCCGAGGCGAGATAGCCCGTCACGGCTGTCGTGGCGAGGAGCACGTGCCAGAGGCTGGCGGTGCCCGCGGCCACCCCGATGAGGAACGGGACCGCCAGCATGGCCCACGCCCCGTGCTGGTGGGGAAGCCACTGGTGCCCTGTACGGCCGGGCTGGCTGGTCATGCGGCCGCCACGGCTGCCTTCGCGCGGGCCAACGAGCTCTTTGCTGTCAGCCGCCGACGCCGCCGCGCCTCGAGCGCAGATGCCGTCGCCGACAGGATGACAAACAGCAGGATGGAGCTGACATTCATGACGCCGCCCGCAATCCGGATATCCGAGATTGACAGCGCATCACCGAGCAGCCGCAGGACAAGGCCCGCATGCAGCAGCACCAGATGTGCGTAGAACCAGGGCTTGTAGGGCAGCGGCACCCGGAGCAAGGCGGGCACGATCACGGGCGCATGGCCAAAGACCATGGAGATCACGAACCCCAAGAAGAGCGCGTGGAGCCGGAGGTCCATCCAGACCATGGTGGAGTCCATGCCACCCGCCACCCAGACAACACCGGCAACTGCCAACCAGACGTATCCGGCAAGCAGGCAGAGGGCGATGTAGCGGGTGACCCCTCCTACGCGTACGGTCCGGCGGGCGATGTCGTTGCGGGCAAGCCATGCCGTCAACGCAAGCAGGCCGATGCCCGCGACACGCACACCCAGGTCCGGCCACACCACAACCATGCTGATGCCAAGCATGAACCACGCCCAGATCACCACAAACACGCGTCGGGTCCGGACGGGCAGGCCGCCAAGGCGCGCAAGATCAAGACGCTCGCCGGCAACCGTGAGAACCAGGAACGCGGCAAACCACGGCGTGACGAGGGCCACCGGCACACCCGCCAGCAGCAGGAGCGAGGCAGCCAGCCACGCTCCCCCGCCGGAGATCTGCACGGCCAACTGCAGAGATCGCTCCACGGTGGCCAGCGCGGCGTACACCGCAAGGAGCCCCAGCGCAGCGACCGTAAACGCGGCCACGGCAACCCCCGGCTGCCCGCCCAGCGCAAGGACGACGCCCGCGGCTGACGCGCCCGGCGCCAGGTAGCCCCAAGAACGGTCAAGGGCAACGGCGCGCTCAAGGGCGATCACGGTGCCGAGGAAACCCAGCGCCATCAGGATCCCGTGCGATCCGGCAAGGCCGGTGGCGGAGGCGGGCATCTGCACACCAAGGAGCACCAGCGCGCCAGTCACGCCGGAGAGCATCGCAAGAGCTCCGCCGGCCAGGAGCAGGAGGGCTTCGCGCCGGACGGGGCGCGTGCGAGCCGCCAGCGGGCCGCTCACCGGTAGCCAAGCATCGCGCGGGCGACAGGCGACATCCGCGCCGGCGTCCAGGCCGGGCTGTATGTCATCACCACCTCGACATCGGCGATGCCCGGCAGATCCAGAACGGCCCAGCGGACTTCGTCTTCAAGATAGCTGCCGATGGGACAGGCGGCGGTTGTCGTGGTCATGAGGACGCGGGCCATCCCAGCGGTGACGGTGACCTCGTAGACAAGACCCAAGTCCACGATGCTGGCGCCCAGTTCGGGGTCCATCACATCGTCAAGGGCACGTAGGACCGGCGCCGGGTCATCGCTCAGGGCCAGCAGGCGGCCGAGGCCGATGGGTTCAGACATGTGCGGGATCTCCAGGGGCGAGGACATAGGCAAGGCAGGCGGTGGGCTCAGCGAAGGGCTCAAGCAAGACTGTGGCGTCTGGCTCACCAAGCGCAAGGACGGCACCCTCGAGGTAGCCCAAATGCACCCCGCAGACGATGCGGAGACGATGCGGGGCGAGTGGCAGATAGGGGCATGCGCGGAGCCGCAGCGCCACCTCGTTCGCGGCTGCCGGCGCGACAACGGCTGGCGCAAAGCCCTCTCGGACAAGCATCGTCGTCAAGGCGTCCCCAAGGCTCGGCGTTGCCGGACCGCGCTCCTGCTGGGCGTGCGCCTCCGCCTCGGCCTCGCCCCAGCGCTGCCCAGCGGCCCGCCCAATCGATGCGCCATCAGCCACCGCCGCAAGCTGGTCCACCAGCCCCAGCACAAGCGCTCGATGCGGATCGTGGCCCCCACGCGGGTCAAGCGCGTAGAGAACCCGGGGCCTGCCGCGTCCGGCAGCGGGCGCAGTGTCCAACACGACCCGGCCCGCAGCCTCAAGGCGACGCAGTTGGTCCCGCACGGAGTTGACGTGGAGGCCGAGCGAGGCGGCCAGCGAATGGGCGTCCACAGGTCCGGCGGCGAGTCCAAGCGCGCGCAGGATCGCCCGGCGGGTCGGGTCGGCCAGAAGCGCGTGATTGGCGTCGGCGGGGGCGTTGATATCGGAGTTGGTCTGCACGCTTGCATTTTGCACGGTATCCACCGTATTTTTCAAGTGCCACCGCGGGCCGGGTCCAACAGCCGGTCACAGCGCCCCCCGCCAGCACCAGGAGCCGTCATGTCCGAGCCCGTCAAGATCGATCTCCGCGGCATGGAGATGGACCCCCGCCATGCGCTCCTGTTCGCCACGCTGTTTGGACTTGCGCCCGGCGAGTCCATGGAGGTCACCAACGACCACGACCCGTCGGGGCTCAGCCATCGACTGGCCGCCGAGCATGCGGGCAAGTTTGCATGGACCTGGCTGGAGCAGGGTCCCGTGGACTGGCGCTTCCGCGTGGACAGACTGGCCGCCGGCTGAGGGCGAAGGCTGCGGACAAGCCGCAGGGTCAGCCGATGACCCAGAACTCCTTATGAACGCTTGTCGAAGTCCGGCGACACCAGCGAGAGCGCGCTCATCGGACAGGCTGCCACGGCGCGCTTGACGTCCTTGAGTTCGTGCGCGGCGATGACGCCGGGCCGGATGATCGGGTAGCCCCATTCGTCAAGGTCAATCACGTCAGGGGCTTCGGGCGAGCAAAGGCTGTATCCGTCACAGAGGATCCAGTCAATCCGCAGCTTCATGTCCGCAGGCTTCTGGCCCATCACCGGACCGCCATGGGTGTGTTTGTGACGGCACAAGCGCCGGTGCGAGCGTGGTAGGCGAAATCGTCACCAAACACGTGAAGGGCGCTGGCCATGAGCTGGATGGCGCCGTCGGGATGGTGGCAGGCGCCGCGGCCAGCCGTCTGAGGGATCAGCCGCTCGATGAGCGCGAGGTCTCCAAGCGCGGGTCGGCCGGCGGCGAGGCGGGAGGTGGCGTCCGCCAGCGCGCGCAGGCCAAACAGGCAGGGGCCGCACTGGGCTGCACTGGCGTCAGCCAGGTATTCCATGATCTGCGCGGTTGCCCAAACGCCGCAGCTGGCGGTGGGGAGCAGCCACAGCAGGCCGCACCCGAAGGCCAGCCCGGACGCCTTCATCACGGCCGGATCCAGCGGCAGCGTCCAGGCGTCCTCCGCGCTGGTCCACGTGCCGAAGTAGCCGCCCATCAGCACGGCGCGGGTCCGACCAACGGTGGCCCCGGCCTCCTGGGCCACCTCGCCAAACGGGGTCCCAAGCTCAATTTCCCAAACGCCAGCGTCTTTGACGGCGCCCGAGACCGTCACGAGTGCCGTGCCCTTGGATGAGAGGCGCCCGGCGGAGCGATACCAGACGTCGCCATAGCGCGCGATCAGCGCCGCATACGCGAGGCTTTCAACGTTCTGGACCAAGGTGGGCTTCTTGCCAACGCCGCGCTCGGACACGCGCGGGGGCACCGTCATGGGCTTGCCCTTGCCGGAGTTGATGTAGTTGACAACGGCTGTGGCTTCGCCCGCGACATAGCCCAGGGGCGCCAGCACCAGCTTTGCGCGCTTGCCCAGCTCCACCTTGCGCTCGCTCATCGCCGCCTTCATCGACGCAACCGCAGCCTCGTGTTCGCGGCCGATGTAGAAGACGATCTCGTCGGCGCCGACGGCGTCGGCTGCGAGGATCGCCCCGTCGATCACCAGGTGCGGCCGATGCGTCATGAGGACGCGGTCCTTGTGGCTGGCGGGCTCCCCCTCGGCGCCGTTGGCCACAACCACCGCGCCGCTCTTGCCGTCACGGGACGCGATCGCCCGCCACTTGCGTCCAACTGGGAAGCCTGCGCCGCCACGGCCGAGGAGGCCGCTGGCCTCAAGGCTGCCAACGAGGTCGGCCGGCGCTGCCGACGACGGGAGCGCACCAAGACGTGCGATGTGCGCGGGATAGCGCTCCGGATTGCCGTCGAGCGATGGCCCG
This sequence comes from uncultured Chloroflexota bacterium, assembly GCA_903924005.1. Taxonomy (GTDB): domain Bacteria; phylum Chloroflexota; class Limnocylindria; order Limnocylindrales; family CSP1-4; genus CAIXZV01. Next base: position 6,805 of record CAIXZV010000345.1, read on the forward strand.
GCGAGAAGACGCCGGGTGTCGTTGGGAAAGGTCATTGCCTGCTCTGGCTGCGGAATTCGGTGGGTAACGGACGCGTTCACACGTTGCCGTCTCAACGGTTACACCCTGTTGAGACATCAGCCTACGGGATGGTTTCCGCCACCCTCATGGGACGGATGTGTGACGCGTCCTAGAAATCCGCACTACCGGGCGTGCGCGGGAACGGGATGACGTCGCGGATGTTGGCCATGCCCGTGGCGTAGGCCACGGCGCGGTCAAACCCAAGGCCAAACCCGGCGTGTGGCACCGTTCCGTAGCGGCGCAGGTCTCGGTACCAGCCGTAGACCGCGGGGTCCAGACCAGTCTCGCGGATCCGCGAGTCCAGCACGTCGAGCCGTTCCTCACGCTGGCTGCCGCCGATGATCTCGCCAATCCCGGGCGCCAGCACGTCCATGGCGGCCACCGTGCGCCCGTCGTCGTTGAGGCGCATGTAGAACGCCTTGATCTCCTTGGGGTAGTTGATGACGATCACCGGGCGTTTGGCGTACTCCTCGCACAGGTACCGCTCGTGCTCGGCCTGCAGCGCCACGCCCCACTTCACCGGGAAGTCCCAGGCGCGGCCGGAGCGCTCCAGCACATCGATCGCCTCGGTGTACTCCATGCGCGCGAAGCTGGAGTTGACCAGCGCCTCAAGCCGTGTGACGGCGTCCTTGTCGATGCGCTCCGCAAAGAAGGCCATGTCGTCGGGCCGCTCGTCCAGGATGGCGCGGTAGCTGTACTTGAGCAGGTCCTCGGCCAGATCCGCGTTGTCGTGGATATCGGCAAACGCAATCTCGGGCTCCACCATCCAGAACTCGGCCAGATGCCGGCTGGTGTGGGAGTTCTCCGCGCGGTACGTGGGGCCGTAGGTGTAGACGTTGCTCAACGCGAGGCAGTACGTCTCAACGTTGAGCTGGCCCGTCACGGTGAGGAACGAGGGCTTGCCAACGA
>CAIXZV010000346.1 GCA_903924005.1 uncultured Chloroflexota bacterium
CGGGCCGCACGGGCGCCGCCGCCGTCGCGCCCGCCCGCGCCGTGAAGGCGCCCGGCCGGGCGCATCCGCCGCCGGGCACGGCCTCGGAGCCCGGTCCTGCTGCCAGCGACCGGCGCCCAGCGCCCCTCGGACCTATCGTGTCTCCCATCTCCGAGAGAACACCGCCCGGGGTGCCATGCCGGGAATGCCGAATCGCCGAACGAATCGGCGAACGCTAGGAATCGGGGGGATGACAGCACCCACCGGCGCTCGGCTCTACCGGCTGGCGCTCACCTACACGCTCACTGGCGACGGCCTCCTGGTCGCGGAGCGCCTGCCCGCGGACAAGGTGCCCGCCCGGGGCGAGGGCGCCCTGTACCGGCGCCTGGCGGGGCTCGCCGACGCCGACGACGCAGCGCTCGTCGCCGCAGCCTCGCGGTACGGGCCGCTCGGGCCGACGGGCCCCATCCGTGTGTCCAACCAGGCGGCCTACCTTTGGGTGGCCGACACCGCCGTCCGCGGCAATGTGCGGAACCTCGGCCTCCTCCGGAAGTGGCTGGCCCACGGTGCCACGACGCCGATCCCCGGTACCGTCGCGCCAGTGGCGCACGCGGTGGCGATCATCGCGGAGGCCGACGCCGACTGGACGATGGGGCGACTCGCCCAATTCATCACCGAGACAGCGACGCCGACCGAACTCGAACGGGCCACCTTCCCGGGTCGCATCGAGCGCCTGGAGCAAAGGCTCTACGCGGGCCTCAGCCGTCGCGCCGCGCTCATCACTCGCGACCATGCCAGGGGCGACGCCGCCGTGACCGTGCACGTCCAGCCCGCGGCAAGGCCGAGGCTAGCCACCGCCGCCGCGCACTGGCGCACAGTCCTGGACAAGGCCTCCGAGCTCGGCGGGCTGTCCGAGCTGGTGCCGCCGGGCACCCTGGGCCGACTCGCCACCGAGTTCCGGCCGTACCTCAGCGAGGGGGATCTCCCCCTCTATCCGGCCGAGAGCGTCGCCGAATGGCGGAAGGCATGCCGCGAGCTCGGCGACTGGACCGAGGAACTCGCCCGGGCTGATCCCGCCGCCCCTGATCGCCGGGCCACGCTTCGGGCGTCGCTGCTCCTGCGCCTCCGGACAGTCGACGCGTGGCCATACCCGGCCGACGAGCTCCTGGGCGCGTTTCCGCGCGCCCTGTGGTCCCTGTGGGAGCCGGTCACGGGGCAGCGGCCGCAGCGCCGGTGCGCCTGGCCAGACTGCACCCGGCTCCTGCCGGTCGACGCCCACGGGAACCGCCGCCACTGCGACCAGCACCGCCGGCAATCGGCGCGGGACCGGGCGGCGCGCAACCGCCGAACGCTGGCGGGCTAGCCCAGGGTTTGGAGCGGCGGCCGCCGGTCGCCGCTGCCTCCATCATGCGCGAGGCAGGAGGCCGCCCGCCGCGCCACCACCGCTCGCTGCGCTCGTGCGCGGCGGCCCTTTGACCGGCCTCGAGCTCAACTAGCGCCGCGCCAGTCCTCACCATGCGCCCGGA
>CAIXZV010000347.1 GCA_903924005.1 uncultured Chloroflexota bacterium
AGCGCGTGACCCAATTGCAGGAGCGCGAGCGTCGAGAAGACGATCGTCTGCCAGTGCCAGTGGAGGTTGATCGCGAGTGCCTGCATGCCCAGGCACACCGCTCCAATGAGCAGCCCCACCCAGAGCGCGTGCTGCCACAGGCCGCGGGCGAAGATTGATTCGCGCATTGGGCGCGGCGGCCTGCGCATCGTGTCAGCCTCGGCTGGCTCCACGCCAAGCGCGAGCCCGGGCAGACCGTCCGTCACGAGGTTGATCCACAGGATATGGACCGGCAAGAGGGGCATGGGCAAGCCGACAAACGGCGCGAGGAACATGACCCAGATCTCGCCCGAGTTGCCCGTCAGCGCATAACGGACAAACCGCCGGATGTTGTCGTAGATCCGGCGACCCTCCTCGACAGCCGAGATGATCGTGGCGAAGTTGTCGTCGGCGAGGACCATGTCGGCGGCTTCCTTGCTCACCTCGGTGCCGTTCATGCCCATCGCCACGCCGATGTCGGCCAGCTTGAGCGCGGGCGCGTCATTGACGCCGTCGCCGGTCATCGCAACAACCGCCCCGCGGGTCTTCCACGCTTGCACAATCCGAAGCTTCTGTTCTGGATTTGTTCGGGCGTAGACGGCGACGTCGCCCACGATCTTGTCGAACGCCGCGTTGTCGAGCATCTCGAGCTCGGCCCCCGTGAGCGTGCGCTTGTCGTCGGTGAGGATCCCGAGACGACGCGCGATCGCCTGTGCCGTCAGGGCGTGATCGCCCGTGATCATGACTGGGGTGATGCCCGCAGCCCGGGCTGCGGACACGGCGCCAGCCGATTCGGGTCGCGGCGGGTCTGCCATCGCGACAAGTCCAAGTAGCGACAGGTTTGTCTCGGCCACATCGAGATCGGTAGGGAGCTCGTTCAGCCGCCGTTGAGCAAGAGCCAGTACGCGGTAGCCACCGGCTGCGTAACGGTCGGCAGCGGCTTGCGCCTGCGTCCAGGCCTCGTGGTCCGCAGGGTCGCCGAGGGGCGCGAGCGCCTCGACGCCACCCTTGGCCGCGACCCATAGCCCGTCCTGATCCTGGTGCACGGTTGACATCCGCCGACGGGTTGCGTCAAAGGCAAGCTCCGCGACGCGCGGCAATCGGGCCTCAACGCTGGCGCGGTCCACGCCAAGCTTGCCCGCCAAGGCGAGAAGCGCACCCTCGGTGGGATCCCCGGTGATCGTCCACGGATCCCCCTGACGCGATGGGGCATGCAGCGTCGCGTCGTTGCAGGCGGCCGCGGCGAGGGCGAGGCGCGGCAGGTAGGGATCGCCAGCCTGCGCATCTCCATCGGCGACAGATCCCACAGGCTCGTAGCCTGCGCCATCGACGCGGTGCTCGGCCGTGGGCGTCCAGACCCACGCAACCTGCATCCGGTTCTGGGTCAGGGTGCCGGTCTTGTCCGAGCAGACGACGTTGACCGATCCGAGCGTCTCAACCGCCGGCAGCTTGCGGGTCAGGGCCCGCCGGTTTGCCATGCGCTGGGCCCCCAGGGCGAGCGACACGGTCACCACGGCGGTGAGCGCTTCCGGGATGGCCGCAACGGCGAGGCTCACCGCGGTGAGGAGCATCAGCTCGATGGGCTCCCCGCGGGCGACGCCAACCACAAAGACGATCGCGCAGACGACAAGGGCCGCACCCGCGAGCCCCTTGCCAAGCGTTGAGAGCCGGCGCTGGAGCGGCGTTGGGCCGGCCTCGTGGGCCTGGAGCAGGTCAGCGATTCGTCCCAGGGCGGTGGCCATGCCGGTTGTCACGACGATCCCGGCGCCGCGCCCGTAGGTCACCGCCGTGCCCTTGAAGGCCATGTTCCGCTGCTCGGCCATGAGCGCGTCCGTGACATCGGGAAGCGATCCGACCACCTTTGCGGCAGGCTCAGATTCGCCCGTCAGCGCAGCCTCGTTGATACGAAGGGCGGCAGACTCCGTCAGCCGCACATCTGCCGCGACGACGTCGCCAGTCTCGAAGCGGACGAGGTCGCCGGGCACCAGCGCCGCGGCCGGCACCTCTGCAACCTCGCCGCCGCGCACGACCCGCGCCGTGGGGCTTGTCATCTGCTTGAGCGCGGCCATCGCCTGCTCGGCCCGGAAGTCCTGGACAAACCCGATGACGCCGTTGAGCACCACGATGGCGATGATGACGAGCGTGTCCTTGAGGTCGCCAATGAGCGCCGTCACAGCGGCCGCAACCATCAGCACGACAATCATCGTGTTGGTGAACTGCTCCACGAACAGGCGCCAGGGCGGCTTCCGGCCGCGATCCACCAGTTCGTTTGGGCCAAACCGGACCAGCCGCTCCGCGGCGTCGGCCAACGTCAAGCCAAGCGCTGCATTGGTGTTGAGCGATGCGGCGACCGCGGACCCGTCGATCGTCCACGGACGCCCCGGAACCTGGGGCTGATCGACGCTGGATTGCGGCACGCTAGGCACCTGAGCGGGTGGCTGACGATCGTGCTGAACAGCCATGGGGCTGACCTCCGGCTACGTCAAGACGTTGCCGAAGGTCTCTCCCGGCCGCCGAAGCGGTCGATGCCGGCGGGTCCCGAAGGGCCGTGCTGACGCCGGTCATCAGAGTGGGTTACTCCCCAACGGTGCTGACAACAACGGTAGCACCGAGCCAGCAGCCAACCGAATCTTGACGGACCCCGTGGGCGCGGTCGGCATGCACGCCACACGCCGCCCCGAGGGTAGAACCTCCGGGCGGCGCCAGGCGTCGCGTTTGGATCATTGGAGCCGCCACCGACTAGGATGGGGGCGTGATGGCGACTCGAGAAGAGGACGGCGCCCAGACCGATGCCCGGTTCCCGGCCGTGCGCGGTCGGTCCTTGGCGGGGCTCGAGGTTGAACTGCCAGGCGACTTCCCGGCGGAGCTCACCCTTGCCGTGGTGGCCTTCCAGCGCTGGCACCAGGACCGCGTCGACCGCTGGATCGCCCGCGCGGTGGCGGCGGGTATCCCGTCAACCACCCGAGGGGCCGTCGGACCGATGCCGGTTGCGGTGGTGGAAGTGCCCGTCCTATCCACGGCTTGGCGGCCGGCCCGCCGGTTTATCGACGGCGGCATGACGGCCGGGATTGGCAATCCCGATGTGCTGGCCCGGACGATCACCGTCTACACCGGCGTAGCCGCATTCCAGCGGGCGCTGGGCATCCCCGGGAGCGAGGACGTCCACGCGCTTGTTGTGCGCCGTGACGGTGCGATCCTTGCCCGAGGCAGCGGCGAACCGGACGACGTGTCGTGGGCGAGGATTGCCGCGGCGCTCTCGCCCGCCTGACGACCCACGGAATCGAGGAGAAGACCGGATGGGCTTCGACCAGCGGATCGAGGAGCTCGGACTCGTCGTGCCGGACTTCACGGCCGCGCCGTACACGGGTCTGCAGTACGGGGCCGTCAAGCCGCACCACGTTGTGGGCAACGTCCTGTTCCTGAGCGGACACATGCCAGAGCGGCTTGACGGCAGCGTGGTGAACCCGGGCGCGCTGGGCAAGGACCTCACCACGGAGCAGGGCTATGAGGCGGCGCGCGTCGCGGGGCTCAACGCGCTTGGCGGCATCCGCTTGGCCCTGGGCACGCTTGACCGCGTGGTGGCCGTGGTGCGCTCGCTGAACTTCGTCGTGTGCACGCCCGAGTACCACGACATCCACCTGGTCGCCAACGGTGTCACCGACCTGTTGCGCGACGTGTTTGGCGACGACGCCGGCATCGGCGGCCGGGCCACCGTTGGCGCCGTGAGCCTGGCGCGGAGCCACTGCTTCGAGACGTGGCTGACGCTTGAGGTCCGCGGCTAGGCTGGAGCCGCCGCGGGGCTACGGGCGGAATCTGGCTAGTACTGGCCCTTGATCACGAAGTACGAGCCGCGGATGGTCCCCGCCAGCTTGGACTTCTGGCGCACGAACTTGAACTTCGGCGCAAGCTCGTCCGGGATCTCCATCCCGTCGGAGAGCTTGAAGCCCACGGCGCGCTTGCCGGCGTCCTCGATCGAGTAGAGCACGTTGACCGACAGGCCGCTCTCGTAGAAGACGTAGGTCCAGCGGACGCCCTCAACCACAAACTCGGTCGCCTCCAGCGGGCTGGATGCGAACACGATGCCGCGCTCGTCGCGGAGGACGCGACTCACGTAGTCCACGAGGGCCTTCGCCTTGTCGGCGGGCTCCGTGGTGAAGGCGTGGCCGTACTTGGTGTTGAAGTAGCGGGCCTCGTTTGCCCGCAGCCCGGCGAGCGCGTCCGCCACCGGCGACGTTTCCAGACCGATGGCGGAGACGTTGACGAAATCCACGACGTACGACAAGGGACGCTCCTGTGTGGCCCGGGACCGCAGTGTGGCTTGCATACTGCCTCACTGGAGCGCGGCCCGCTTTGTCGTGCTTGGCTCAGCCCGCCGTGTCGTCCGCAATCGCGGTCTTCGCGCTTGCGTCGATCGGCGCCATCAGGTAGCGCGTGAGCTGGGCCCGCTCGCGTTCGTGGCCGCCGGCCAGGAGCATCTGGAAGTAGGAGCGCACAAGCTCCGGGTCCTTCAGGGCATGGACGAGGATATCGGGCGCCAGACGCTCGGTTGCCTGATGCTCCGCACCCAGAAACAGGACCCCGATCTCACCGTCCTGGAGGGACGCGTCGATCGTTTGCGCAATGAACTCGTCCCGCTCCCGAAGGAGCCGTGCACGGCCATCCGCATCGGCCACCGTGCCGGCCGCCGCGGTGCGCGACCCGTCGCGGGCGCCCGCCGCCTGGGAAACAACGTCGTACTCCTGCCGCAGGAGGTCCGTGTCCTCAGTCCGGCAGAGCTCGGCGCCGCGGTCAATCAGGTCCATAAGCAGGCGGTAGTTCCGGCTGCCACGTCTCGCAGCCTCCTCCACAACGGAGCGGCCGAGCGGTCCGCCAACAGGGAGGCCGTCCTGGAAGAGCTTGAGGCGGGCCGGGTCCAGCGAGTGGAGGAAGGTGGAGACCTCCGCCCAATAGCAGGTCAGCGCCTCGGCATGCTTTGCCCATCGTCCGGGGCCCGCGATGCGGATGGTCTCGGCAAGGAGCGCAGGCCCGGCGGAGCCGAGGTCGGCCTCATCGTGGACCAGCGGCACCAGGACGACGTGTCTCATCGTGGCCCGGGTATACGGACTTCGCCCAGCGCTGCCTCGAAGTGCCGCGCCGTCACGAGCAGCTCGCGCTCCTCGCCAGCGTCCCCGCTCGGGCCAAAGACCTCCCGGATCGCCATCATCGTCGCCCTGCGACATGTCGCCTCAATCTCGGCTCCGCTCACCCCTTCGGTGCGGGCCGCGAGATGCCCGAGGTCCACATCCGCCGCCAGCGGCTTTCCCCGGACGTGAATTGCGAAGATCGCCCGCCGGGCTGCCTCGTCGGGCAGGCCAAGCTCAACGATGACCTCAAGCCGGCCGGCACGGACAAGCGCGGGGTCAAGCATGTCTGGACGGTTGGTCGCGGCGACAACGGTCACGCCTCGCAGATCCTCGACGCCGTCTACCTCGGTGAGGAATTGGCTCAGCACGCGCTCCGCAACCTCGGCGCCGGAACCGCGGGTTGGGACAAGGGCGTCAATCTCGTCGAAGAAGATCACACACGGGCTTGCCTGGCGTGCCTTCCGGAACACCTGGCGCAGCGCCTTCTCGGACTCGCCAACCCACTTCGAGAGCAGTTCTGGGCCCTTCACCGAGATGAAGTTGACGCCCGTCTCGTTGGCGACTGCCTTGGCGAGCAGGGTCTTCCCGCTACCTGGAGGCCCCGTCAGCACCACGCCCTTGGGCGGCCGCGTTGCCGCGAGCCGGAAGATCTCGGGCCGCTGCACAGGCCACACGATGGTCTCGGTCAGGATGCGCTTCGCGTCCTCAAGCCCGCCGATATCGCTCCAGCGAACGTCTGGGATCTCCGTGAAGACCTCCCGCAGGGCGGAGGGCTCCACCTCGGTCAAGGCCTGCCGGAAGTCGTCCATCCCAACTTCGAGTTCCAGAAGGGATGCGTACGGGATCTCCCCATCTTCCAGGTGGAGGCGCGGCATGGCGCGGCGCAGCGCGGCCATGGCCGCCTCCCGGCCAAGCGCGGCAAGATCCGCGCCGACAAAGCCGTGGGTTGTCTCGGCAAGCCTGTCGAGGTCCACGTCCGACGCGAGCGGCATGCCGCGCGTGTGGATCTCGAGGATGCCCCGCCGGCCAGCGCGGTCCGGCGCGTCAATCTCGATCTCGCGGTCAAACCGGCCGGGCCGCCGCAGCGCCGGGTCAAGGACGTCGGGGAGGTTGGTCGCACCGATCACGACAACCTGTCCGCGCGCCTCAAGCCCGTCCATCAGCGCCAGAAGCTGGGCGACAACGCGTCGCTCCACGGCCTGGTCGCCGCGGACGTCCTCGCGCTTGGTCGCGATGGCGTCAATCTCGTCGATGAAGATGATCGACGGCGCCTTCGAGCGAGCCTGCTCGAAGATGGCGCGGAGGTGCGCCTCGCTCTCGCCGTAGAACTTGTGGATGACCTCAGGTCCGCTCACGTGGAAGAAGGTGGCGTCCGTCTCGTTTGCCACGGCCCGGGCGATGAGCGTCTTGCCGGACCCGGGAGGCCCGTAGAGCAGCACGCCGCGCGGCGGCTCGATGCCCAGGCGCTCAAACAGCTCCGGGTGCTTGAGGGGCAGCTCCACCATCTCGCGGATTCGCGCGAGCTCGCCGTGGAGGCCGCCGACGTCCTCGTACGTGATGGTGCTCGCCTCTGGCCTGCTGCCCGCGCTCTCACCCTTGACCGAGATCCTGGTCCCTGGGCCCACAAGCACGATGCCGTCCGGGGTGGCCTCGGTGACAATGAACTCTCGCGACTGGCCGCCGATGAGCGTCGCGCGGACGCGGTCTCCTGAGGTCACCGGCAGGCCCTCGAGCATCCGGCCGAGGTAGTCGGAGGCTTTCGCGTTGCCAGACGCCGCAGAGGTTGGCGTGAGAACGATGGCCACCGCGGCACCGCAAGGGCAGCGCTGGAGTCTCACTGGTTCGCCCACGGCGGTCTGGGCGTTGGCACGGGCGATGCCGTCAATCTGGACGATCCCCTGGCCGCGCTGGTCGGGGTAGGTGGGCATGGCCCGCAGCCCGGTACCGCGCTTTGATCCAAGCTCCACGATGTCGCCGGCACCAACCTTGAGCTGCGCCATGGCGTCCGGATCCATGCGGGCGATCCCCCTGCCCACATCTTTGGGCAGGGCCTCTGCGACCGTCAGGGTGATCGTGGTGCGTGCTGCACTCGCCATGCTGGAAACCTGCCTTCCAACCGCCGGCCTCGCGGCCACCGGTTTCGCCGCGAACCGGCGTAGCGGCCGGCCGCGGAGTCCCGGATCGGGCGCTGGCCGATGGCGGTTGCGCCGGATCCCATGCTACCTCTTGGGGACACCGGCGGCCCTGTATCAACCCTGGCGACCGTGGTTATGGTCGGCGAGGCGCAGGCCGGCAGAGGAGAGATGCGGGGGTGCGCGTCCCGGGCGGGCGGGGCCCGCAGTCGTTAGACGTGGCGTCCCCCCGCATCCGTCGGGGCCGCGAGGTAGAAAGCCTCGCGGCGGTAGAGGTGCCCGCTACTCGGGCTTCGCGACCGGGGCCGGCGTGGCTGCAGCCTTGGGGGCAGGCTTCGCCGCGGCGGCGCGCTTCGCGCCAAGCGAGACGGTCATGTCCTGCCACAGTTTGCGTGCACCGGCGTGGTCTGCGGTTACTGCGCCCAGCCAGGCCTTGACCTGAGTGGCGCGAGCGGCCTCGCCCCGTGCAAGGTTCGGCCGCACTCGGCCGAGATCTGCGCGGAGCGACTTGCGAAGTCTCGCCCTCGTTGCCAGCCGCGCATCGCGCTCGGCTCGGCCCGACTTGCGAAGTCTCGCCGTCGCCGCCAGGCGAGCGTCCTGCGCGGACGTGATCTCGCGGGCGAGGGCGTTCATCTCCTGGGTCAGCATCAGGTGCTCCTTTGGCGGGGGTGGGGCG
>CAIXZV010000348.1 GCA_903924005.1 uncultured Chloroflexota bacterium
CTTGAGCGCGGGCTGATCCACCGGCGTGCGGACTTCTTCGCTCTGGACGCTGACACGCTGCAGACGCTGGAGCGGTTTGGGCGCAAGAGCGCGGAGAACTTGGCAGCCGCCATTGAGAAGGCCCGCGTTGGGCGGCCGATGGCCAAAGTGGTCAACGCGCTGGGCATCCCGCAGGTGGGGGAGTCCACGGCTGTGGACCTGGCGCGCTGGCTTGCGGGCCGCGTGCGGCCGGACGCGTTCCCGGCCGCGGACGGCGCCGTGGTGCCGGACCCGTGGTTTGCGGCCGCGGAAGCGGAGTTGCGCCGCGTTGCGCTGCAGGAACCGGCGCTGATCCAGGAAGTGAGCGGCATTGGGCCCACGGTGGCGGCAGCCGTCGCGGGCTGGTTTGCGGATGGGGCTACCGCGGACGTGCTGCGCGAGCTCGTTGAGGCGGGCGTCGTCCCGGAGCGGCCAGTGCCTGCGCCAGTCGGCGAGGCCGCGGCACTTGGGCCGCTTGCCGGCAAAACGGTCGTGGTGACAGGGTCCCTGGAGGGCTTCAGCCGCGAAGAGGCGGAGGATGCGGTCCGGGCGGCGGGGGGCAAGCCTGCGGGCTCGGTGTCCAAGAAGACGGACTATCTGGTTGCGGGTCCGGGCGCCGGATCCAAGCTGGCCAAAGCCACCGAGCTGGGCGTGGCGGTGCTGGACGAGGAGGGCTTCCGGCGGCTGCTGGCGGGCGAACCGGCGGCCGAACCGCGCGCGGACGAAGACGCCGAAAAGGGAGAGGAGACCGCGTGACCACGTCGGACTACATCCGCGACGCGCGGGTCGCCGTCATCGGGGCAGGCGCCGTGGGCTCGGTGCTGGCGTATCGGCTTGCGCAGGCGGGCGCGTCCGTCACCGTCATCGACCGGGCAATACCCGGGTCCGGCACCAGCGGCCGCACGTTCGCCTGGCTCAACGGCATGGACAAGCCTCCACGGCCGTACCACCGCATGTCCGTGATGGGCATCCGAGACCACGAGGATCTGGCGGACGAACTTGGCGGGGACTGGGTCCACGTCACGGGGTCCCTGCACTGGACGGACCAGCGGGACACCGCTCGGGCGGCGGCGCTGGAGGAGTCCGTGCGCCAACTCCGCGGCTGGGGCATGCGTGTGGACCGCGCAACGCCGGCACAGGTGCGGCGCGATCTGGAGCCAGACCTGGTGTTGGAGCAGGACCAGGTGTCGGCTGTGTATCTGGTGCCGAGGTCCGGCTGGCTGGAGCCGTCGCGTCTGGTGGCCGGGGCGCTTGGCGCAGCGCGTGAGCAGTACGGCGCTACGGTGGTGCGCGGCGACGTGGCTGGCCTGCCCGTCGCTGGCGGCATGGTGGAGCGCGTCGTGCTGGCCGACGGGCAGGTGATCGAGGCGGACCTCGTGGTCAACGCCGCGGGCCCAGACGGCGGCCGCGTTGCCGCGCTCGCCGGCGCATCGCTCCCAGTGGAGCGGACACCTGGGCTGCTGCTGGTGTCGGAGCCCGTGCCGGCGCGGCTGCGGCGCGTGGCGTACGGCCCAGGGATCCACCTGCGGCCCGATGGCGGTGGCCGGGTGATGGTCCAGTGGGAGCCGCTGGATTCCGTAGCGGTGGAGGGTGCACCCCTTGCCGCGGACGATGCGCGGGTGCGCGACGCGATGGACCGCGCAGCAGCAGTACTCCCCGCGCTGGCGGGGGCGGCCGTGGAGTCCGTGCGGCTTGGCGTGCGGGCGATGCCGCGCGACGGGTATCCGCTTGCGGGGTTTGACCCAGCCGTGGGCAACCTTTACCACGTGGTCACCCACAGCGGCATCACGCTGGCGGCGCGGCTCGCGCTGCTGATCACAGAGGAGCTCACCGGCGGCGAAGTGGCCGAGCTGGCGCCGTTCGCCCCCGGCCGCACTGGCTCCGCGTTCCCCGGAGGCCACGGCTCCGCGGAGTAGGGGAGTCGCCGGGAGCGGCGTCCCGGGAGCGGCGTCCCCAGCGCAACGGCCACCCGCCACGCACGTGAGCTGGCTCGCGGCAGAACGATCCAACCGCGCTTGACGCGGCTTGTGGTCAATGGCCGCTGCCACGCCTCGAACCGTGCGCGCGCGGGCCGCGGGGCCGCGGACGGTGGCCGCAGGAGCGCTCCGCGCATCGGCCAGAGCGGACCGGTGTGCACGATGGCGTTGTCCGGCCCCCCGGGACATGCGATAGTGCCCCCGTTCGGGTGGGCCGGATGGCCCGCCCAACCGTGGCCAACCTGAGCGCTCGTCCCACGCCCACGCGGCCGGTCATTGTGATCTGGAGGAGGAGAAACTCGTGACGAATCGCGTTCGGTTCGCGGCACTGCTGTCCGCAGCCGTGATCATGGTGTCGGCCTGCAGTACGGCCGCGACACCTGCCCCAACTGCCGCCCCCACGCCGGTCCCGTCCATCGGAGCCACCGCGGCCCCGGCGACGCCCACCCCTGCCCCCACGGTTGACCCGAACTCGCTGCTGGGCAAGATCCTGGCCTCGGGCAAGGTCCGCATCTCCACAGACCCCAACTACGCCCCGTTCTCGTTCCTTGATCCCAAAACCAACCAGTTCGACGGTTTTGACAACGCCACCGCCGTTGAGGCCGTGAAGCGCCTGTCAAAGGTTGTTGGCAAGGAGCTCGCCATCGAGTGGATCACCCCGAGCTGGGACCTGATCACCGCCGGCAGCTGGGGCGGCCGCTGGGACATGTCCGTCGGCTCCATGTCGGTCACCAAGGGCCGCATGAAGGTTGTGGACTTCGTCAACCCGTACTACTACGACTTCGGCTCGGTTGCGGTCCCCAAGGACTCCGCCGCGCAGAAGGTTTCGGACCTCGCCAACGCTAAGTGGTGCGTCGGCGCGTCCACCACGTACGAGCAGTGGCTCCAGGGCACGCTCGAGATTGTTGACCCCAATATGCTGCCGGTCCCGGCGGGTGCTGATGTCACCTCGCTGCCCACCGACAACGAGTGCGTCCAGGCGGTTGCCGCCGGCCGCAAGTTCGACGCCCTCGCCGCCAACGAGAACAGCCTCGCCAACGGCGTCAAGAGTGGCGCCCCCATCCGCATCCTGCCGGATGTGACCTTCACCATCTCCGTGGCGTTTGCGCTTGACCGCAGCGGCGCCTCTGATGCCGAGATCCTGCCGCTTCTCAACAAGATCGTGGACGAGATGCATGCCGACGGCACGATGACCGCGATCTCGAACAAGTACCTGCAGAAGGACGTCACCACCAAGCCGTAACGCACAGCGCGAGTGGGCCCCGCTACCGACGAGGTGGCGGGGCCCGCACGTATCACGTCCCCGTCGCAATCCCAATCGCGGATATCCGGAGGTCTGGTGCAAGGATGAGGACCGTCCAGTGACCCAAGCGCTTGACGCGCCGCCGGATCTCGGCGCCGCGATCCTTGAAGCCGAGCGGCGTCGCGCAGTGTCGTGGCGCAAGCAGTTCATCGTCGTCTGGATCCTGATCCTCGCAGGGCTCTCCAGCTTCCTGATCATCAAGATCAACCTCAAGGTTGACTTCCTCGCCTCGGTCATCCCGTTCATCGTGGGCGGGGCCGGCGCCACGATCTTCGTGTCGCTCATCGCGATCTTCTTCGCGGTCATCCTCGCCTCGCTTGGCGCCCTGGGACGCCTCTCGCGGAACCCGTACGCCAACGGCGTGGCGAGCTTCTACGTCTCCCTTGTCCGCGGCACGCCCCTGCTGCTGCAGGTGATGTTCATCTACCTCGCGCTGCCGCAGGCCGGCATCGTCCTGCCGGAGCTCGCGTGCGGCATCATCGCGCTTGCGTTTAACTACGGCGCGTACATGACCGAGATCTTCCGCGCCGGCATCCAGGCGGTGCCGCCCGGACAGAACGAGGCCGCGGAGTCGCTGGGCATGGATGGGCGGACCACGTTCATGCGGATCATCGCCCCACAGGCGTTCCGCATCGTCACCCCGGCCATCGGCAACGACTTCATCGCGATGCTCAAGGACTCGTCACTCGTGTCCGTCATCGGCGTGCACGAGCTGATGTTCAACGCCCAGGTGGCCGGTCGTCCCACCTACCAGTCCATGCAGACGCTCATGGTGGCGGCCGGCGTGTACTGGGTCATGACGATTATGTTCTCGTTTGTTCAGGCGAGGCTCGAGAAGAACATGGCGGGCGCCGACCGCGGGAAGGGGTCCGTCCAGTGAGCGCGCCGCAGCCGAACACCCTGTCCGGACCGAGGACCACTGCCACCGGCGACCTCGTCCACGTCATCCACCCGTCCGAGGTCCCGGGCGCCCTGGTCAAGCCAGGCGCGGAGCCCATCCTCCGGGCCACTGCCGTCCAGAAGTACTTCGGGTCCAACCATGTCCTGAAGGGCTGCTCGATGACGGTCTTCCCGGGGGAGACCATCACCATCCTTGGACGGTCAGGCTCGGGCAAGAGCACGTTCCTTCGCTGTCTGAACTTCCTCGAGGAGCCCAGCGCGGGCGTGGTGGAGATCCACGACAAACGCGTCATCAGCAACCCGCTGGCGCCGCGCTCAAAGGCCGTGAAGGAGGACATCCGCCAGCTCCGTCTGCGCGCTGGC
>CAIXZV010000349.1 GCA_903924005.1 uncultured Chloroflexota bacterium
GAGCACCCGGCATGATCAGCACCTGACCCACGACAAGCACCGGGTCAACCAGCTGGTTGAGCGCCACGATCTCAGCCGGGTCCACCTTGTAGCGGGCCGCGAGCGAGTCAAGCGTGTCGTTTGCGGTGACCGTGACGATGAGGCCATCCGCGGTGGGAACCTGCAGAATCTGTCCAACGTGGAGGTCTGTCTTGGACTTGAGCTTGTTGGCCCACCACAGGGTCATCATGTTGATCTTGTACTTCTTGGCGACGCTCGACAGCGTGTCACCCGACCGGACCCGGTACGTGGTGATGAGGCTGGAGCCGTCCTCCACCGAGGTGGCCGGCGCATAGCCGGTGACGAGGGTCCCGTCCGCCAGCACCTGATCAGGCGCCGTGGTGGGGGCGCTGCTTGGTGTGCTACCGCTGACGTCCCCGGGAAGGGAGATGGGCTGGAAGCTGGGTCCGTCACCTGGGGTGACGTCATCGCCGGCGGTCTGAGGGCCGTCCACGGACGTCTGGTAGCGCGACCCGCCGCCCACGGCAATGCGCACATCGCCACCGCCGCCCTGGGTGCCGAGAACCGCCGCAGAGGGCGACGAGGGCAGGAGCACCAGCAGCGAGGAGATGCCGACGATGGCGGCAACGACAATTGGAAGGGTGCGCTCTGCCTTGGTGTACGGCCGCAGCGCGGACGCCACAACTTCACTCAGAAGCGCTGCAGGGTTGGCGGAGCGGTCACGGAACGACGTCCGCAGCGAGTTGGCTGCGGTGATGGCGCGGCGGTTGAAGCGCGCAACCATGGACGTTCGGCGGGCGGCGCGGGGTTCAGCCGACGTCCGACCTGACCCGTCCGTGAACTTCTGCAATACGGCCTCCTGATCCGCGGGCTTGATGTTTCGCATCTGCGACGAGGCGCAGAACTTGCCCGCGGCGGTTGGTCTGCGAGTGGCTCGAACTCCGCACTCGA
Organism: uncultured Chloroflexota bacterium; assembly: GCA_903924005.1. Taxonomy (GTDB): domain Bacteria; phylum Chloroflexota; class Limnocylindria; order Limnocylindrales; family CSP1-4; genus CAIXZV01. Next base: position 952 of record CAIXZV010000349.1, read on the forward strand.
CGGGTCGGCCTCTCGCTCTTGGCGAACGATAGGGGCAGAAGGTACCAGACTGTCGACGAGGACCGCAACCCCTTTGGAGGTGGGCGGCCACCCAAACGCTTGTCAGTGACCCGAACGAACCCCGCGCAAACCTGCTCTGGCGAGCGTCGCAGCCCGTGCGGCGACGCGTCCTGCGCGGTATCGGGCGGGCTGCAGCAGCAGCTCATGCGCAGCCGTCGAGGGCACCCAGCGTGCCCCAAACGAGCGCTTGTGCTCATACAAGCCAAACATGGGATCGCCCGCAATGGGCTCCCGGCGGAAGCCCGGCGCGTCAACACCGCCAAGGTCGATGATCGGGTCGCCGGCCATCACGGACGCCTCAATCGCCGTCCATCGGACAAGGTGCATGGTCCCGTGAAGGGTGGCCCGCGTGGCAGGGTCGTCTGCTGAGTAGGCCGTTGCCCAGTGGCCGCCCTGGCGATACAGGATCAGGCCGCCGACGACGTTGCCGTCGTTGTGGGCCACAAGAAACTTCGCCTGGCCCGCGTCCATCACGAGGTGCCACCACGACATGAGGGCATCGTGGCTCCCGATGCCAAAGTCCTTGCGCACAGCCGTCATGCCCAGCATCTCCAGCATGCGCACGAGGTCCGCCTGATCCGCGGAGGGCTCAACGGTGGTCCCGGCGTCTGACGCCCCGCGGATCCGCTGGCGGGCCGTCTTCGTGCAGGCACGCAGCGCCGCATCCACATCGCCCTTCGCGGGCAGATCCAGCTCCAGGCGGTGGCGGGTGGCCATAACCTCCTCCACCTCGCGGAAGCCGATGGCTTCGATCGCTTGGTCGTAGACCGGGCTGGCGTCAAGCACCGGGTCCACGGCAAAGCTTGTGGCCCCGTCCTCGCGCAGCCAGCTTGTGAGCGCGATGACGCGCGCAGCGGTGGCCGCAGGACCGTCACCGGCCTCGATGGGGCCGCGTGGGCAGTACGCCGTCACACCAAGCACGGGCTTGCGATCCGTGAGGACCAAGGCCGAGCGCCCGTCGTCAAACCTGACGTAGCGGGGCCGCCAGCCCTGCGCAACCCGGTGCGCGGCCCACGCCGTGCCCTGATGAACCGAGCCGCCGGGCGCATCGACGACGCGGGTGTTCCAGTCTGCGGGCGCCTCGTCGGCGACGTCGGCCACGCGGACGTCAGGCATGGCGCTCATCCCCGGCCTCGTGCGCGCACACGTGGCAGTACGTCCTCGCGTGCAACGCGTCGCGCCTGCGCATACGCCGTCACGGCGCTGCCCGCCACACCGCGGCCCACGAGGAGGTTGTCCAACTGCACGGGCTGAGCGTGCCAGAAGGTGCGCTTGTAGTCCCCGCCCAGCAGAAAGTCGTATGTCAGA
>CAIXZV010000350.1 GCA_903924005.1 uncultured Chloroflexota bacterium
CCATTCGCCGCGAGGATGATGTCCAACTCGTAGGCCGGCTCCCCGAAGGCGTGGGCCGGATCGATGGCGTCTCGGTAGACCACGATGTTGCGCCGCCCTGGCTGGTCCAGGAACGCCACCGAGGGAACCAGCAGGCCCTGGAGGCCCTCCACCTGGCTGCGCACGTAGGCTGCCGCAACCTGCGTCCGCCCGATGTCTAGAACCCACTCGGTGATGGGGCCGGCGCCCATCGCGGCAACGACTGCGGGATCGGTCAGGTTGAGAACGCGGTCCAACGAGATAGGCACGCGGAAGACGGATCGCTCCAGCCGCACCGCAAAGCCAGCCGGCACGTCAATCGCGATGTGGCGCGCGTGCTCCGCGGTGACCAGCCCAACGTCTGAGGCGAAGTAGTAGGCGCGGCAGCCCAGCTCGCTCCAGCGGTTGTTGCCGGCCTGGCCCAGATGCTCATCGCTCAGGACGGAGCGGATGGAGGTCTTCGGCCGGTGACGGAGTCCCTCGCCGCTCCAGGGCTTCGCCAGCTTGGCAAGGCGCATCGGCCGTTATGCCCAGTGGCCTTCGAGCTCGTTGACCAGCAGTTCGCGCACGTCGTCCAGGTCGCCATGGATCAGCGCCTCGCGCGGCGTGCGCATGCCCAGGCTGCGTCGCGGCGTTGCCATGAAGGCCGTCACGCCGTCACCGTACGTCTCGCGGGCGAGGCCCACGATCTCCAGCAGGAGCATCAGGCGCCGCTGCGTGCCGCCGCTGACGGACGGCGCTCCCTTGGCCTCCCAGCGCTCGACGCTCCGCGCGCTCACGTCCAGCACCCGCGAAAGGGACTCCTGCGACAGCCCGAGCCCCTGCCGCAACGTCTTGATCTGTGGGGCTTGGGCTTCTGCCATGGTGGACCTCCTGTCACGACACGTGTCGGTACATTCGGAGCCTACTCGTGGCGGCTCCGGGCGTCAACCGCCCTCCAGGCGCTCGAAACACGAAGCCCCGAGCATTGCTGCCCGGGGCCTCGTCCACAGAAACACGGTGTGCTGACCAGTGGCAGCCCCGCGGGACGGCGGGGGAGGGACCGGTCAGGCCGCGGCTAGATAGCGATAGAGATCAGCTGCAGCCGCTTGTGCTGCCGCAGTTGAGGCACTTGTAGCAGGACCCGTTGCGGATCATGATCGAGCCGCATTCGGCGCAGGACGGGGCGTCCGCCTGGGCCGAGAACGAGACCTTGGGGCCGCCGCCAAACGAGCCGCCGAGCGCCGCAGCAATTGCCGCGAGCCCGCTGCCGTTCTTGGTGCCGCCAGATGCGGAACCGTTGCCGGCACCGGATCCCGTGGCCAGCACCGTGAGCTCATCCTTGGCGATGGACGTGGAGACCGAGGCGGAGACCGCCGTGGCAACCGACGTTGTCGAGGCTTTGACCGTGTCATCCGCAACCGGGGCGACGGGTGCCGGCGCAACCGGGGCGGCCGGCGCACGAAGCGCCTCGCCCTGCGCCGTGATCCCATCGTCCGGCCGCGGCCGGAGCGCGCTTGCCCCAAAGGCGAACGGCGCATCGGCCACCACCTGGGCACGCTCCTGGAGACCAAGGGACGTGCGGTCCTCTGGTGCCAGGAACCGGCTCCCCATCCAGCGGAAGATGTAGTCCACGAGGGACTTGGCAATCGGGATCTCCGGGTTGCCGGTGAAGCCGCTGGGTTCAAAGCGAACGTGCGCGAACTTGTTCACCACGTCCTTGAGCGGCACGCCGTACTGGAGCGCCAGGCTTACCGAGGTGGCCAGCGTGTCCATCAGGCCGCTGATGGTGCTGCCTTCCTTGGCCATCTTGAGGAAGATCTCGCCGGGCTGGCCGTCCGGGTAGAGACCAACCGTGATGTAGCCCTCATGACCGGCAATGTCGAACTTGTGCGTCACCGCGGTCCGCTCCGACGGGAGACGGCGGCGGTGCGGCTTGACAGCCTCAACCTGCGCGGCCGCGAGCTGCTTGCGCAGGCTCTCGATCGTGTCTCGGTCTGCCGCTGTGCCCTCGTCCTTCTTCTTGCCGGTGGAGAGCGGCTGCGAGCGCTTGCTGCCGTCGCGGTAGATGGCGATGGCCTTCAGGCCGCGCTTCCAGCCCTCCATGTAGACCGTCTCAATCTCCTCGGCCGTAGCGGCTTCGGGCATGTTGACGGTCTTGCTGATAGCGCCCGAGATAAACGGCTGGACGGCGCCCATCATCCGGATATGGCCGAGGTAGTGGATGCTCCGCTCACCGTTGACCGGCTTGAACGCGCAGTCAAAGACCGACAGGTGCTCCTGCTTGAGACCCGGCGCGCCCTCGATGGTCTCCCGCTCGTTGACGTAGGCGAGGACGTCCTCAACCTGCGTGGGCGTATAGCCAAGCTTGCGCAGGGCTGCCGGGACGGTCTGGTTGACGATCTTGAGGTAGCCCTCACCAACAAGCTTCTTGTACTTGATGAGGGCGATATCGGGCTCGATGCCGGTGGTGTCGCAGTCCATCATGAACGCGATGGTCCCCGTGGGGGCCAGCACGGTCACCTGGGCATTGCGGTAGCCGTTCTCCTCGCCCAGCGCCAGGACCTCGTCATAGAGGGTGCGGGCGTTGTCCAGCATCTCCGGGGGCACGCCCATGGGGACCAGCGCATACGCCGCGTCGCGGTGCTTGCGGATGACCCGCAGGAACGGTTCGCGGTTCATGTCGTAGTCCACAAACGCGCCGCCGTGATCCCGCGCGATGATGGAGCTCTGGCGATACGCCTCTCCGTGCATGAGCGCGGTGATGGCGGCCGCGTAGTTGCGGCCCTCGTCCGAGTCATACGCCAGACCGCGGTTCATGAGCAGGGCGCCCAGGTTGGCGTAGCCCAGACCCAGCGGCCGGAAC
>CAIXZV010000351.1 GCA_903924005.1 uncultured Chloroflexota bacterium
TACCCGCGCTCGCGGCCGGTCAGCTCGGCCCGCATCGCGACTGGATCGTCGACGACCGCAAGCAGGCGGGCGAGATCCCGCTCGTGCTTCCTGCGGGTGTTCCGGTTCTGCACACTGCCCACGACCCGGGCCTTGATGACGATCGCGCCGACGAGTGACGGGACCGGGACCTCGAAGGGGCCGTCCCCGGCGTCGACGGTCACGGTGCGGCCGCGGGTGAGCGCCTGGCGGCTGCCGAGCGCCTCCATGGTCGAGTCCGGCGGCACGGTGGTCAGCCTGGCCCGTTCGCCCAGGTTGTCGGGCGCGAGCACGTCGACGATGTCGTGGCCGCGGACGAAGCGGAAGACCAGGGAGTCATCGCGCTCCGGCTCGAAGCCTGCGGCCATGAGCCGGCGGGACGCCTCCTCGGTCGCCGCCGACATCGCCCGGACGTCGAGCACCGCGTCGACATCGCCGGTGGTCCACTCGGTTGAGACGCCGTGCTCGGCCTCGATGATCCTGACCATCAGGCCGCCGATCAGGATCCAGGGGAGGCCCTCGAGGAGGCCGGCGACCTCGCGGGCGAGCCTCCAGACCTCCGCCTCGGCGTCATCGACCGGCGTGACGCTGAGCGTAGACACGCTCGATCTCCCTCAGGACTTCGTCCCCGACCTGCCTGGCGCGGGGCTCCGGACTGTCGAGCAGGTCCAGCGCGATCGCAGTCGCTGGCGCGAGCCGGTCGGGCGGCCACGCCGCAGTGAACTGCTGAACGGCGCGCAGGGTGACGTTCGGGTCCGCCGACGGCCGCAGGTGGTGCCGCCGGACAACCGCATCGAGACGGGCCTCGGCGACGTATGCGTCGACCTCGCCGGCGCCGCCGACCAGGCCAAGCCGGCGCCCGGACGCGCCGGAGGCGCCGGTGAGCATCAGGTCGGGGTCGCTGCGCACCGCGGCCAGCAGCGACGGGTGGGCGCGGTAGCGTGTCGGCCGGCCGCGGTTCGCGAACCGTGCGCGGTCCGCCGAGGGCAGGTGGGACGCGAGATAGCGCCGCAGCCTCCAGCGGTTCGGCTGGTCGATCCACTCGACCGGCTCGCCCGCCAGCATGTACAGGATCGCCCATGCGTTCGCCGGGCTGAAGCGGCGACCGCCCTGCGGCCCCTGGTCCGCTCGCCGCTCCACCGCGTCGCGCGACACGATCCAGGTCCTGCCACCGATGCGCTCCGCCGGCAGCTCACCAGTCGCGATGAGATGCCTGACCATGGCCTGCGTGACGCCAAGCCGACGAGCGGCCTGGGCGACGGTCAGCCGGCCTTCGAGGACGGGGGTAGCGTCATCAACCATTGCGGTATCACAATAGTTGTTAGATGCTCCCGGCGTCAAGGCGTGCGGCTTGGCGCGCCTCGAGGCCGAGGAGGCCGAGGTCCAGGACCGTACACAACTCGCTTGCTGTGACGAGAGGCACGCCGTACGGTCGAGAGCACGCGGGACCGATGGACGGGCAAGGCAGAGAAGAAGCCGGACCCCATCGGAGCCCGGCTTGGTCGTGCCTTGGGAATGGTCGGGGCGAGAGGAGTCAAGCCTCCAGCAGCGACCTTAATGTCCCGATCTGGCGGGTTGCGGTTCGCATCAGGTAGGCAAGCTGCTATCCGAGCCCCAACTGGCGGAGTCGCCTGTCGACCTCGCGCACTGCCTCCGCGAACGCGGGCAGACGGTCTGGAGCCACCCACTGGAGCAGGGTCGGCTCCCACAGAGACTCGATCTCGGCCAGATGGACCCGCCATGCCTCCGGGGTCCAGCGCTTGATCCGCATGGTGGCGAGCTTGCCTTCGACCGCGGCGCGCAGATCGTGCGGCTCGAGGTGCCAGCCCGAGTCCACCAGGTAGAGCCGGAGGTCGAACAGGTCTCGAGGCTGCGCGCGCTGGTTGAGGCAGCGGAGCTTCTCGGCAACGAGCTCCACCTCCGCGACTGCCGGCACCGAGAACACTGACAGGCCTACCGAGGTGAGGTCGATCACCGCGTCGCGGACGGCCAACACGAGGTCCTCGCGCACGCTGATCTCGACCTTCGCGATGCCCCGGCCCGTCAGCGAGTCGAACGTGAGGTTGACCACGTGGCCGCCCCGCGTGCGCTCCGGCTCGCCGGCGAGCCGAATGCCGAACCGCCGGCCCGCGCGGACGATCTCCCGTGCGACGACGTCGACGTCCACGCGCTTCTGCGCCCCGCTCGTGGCATCGACGTCGGCCGATGCGCGCGGGGACCCGAGCTCGCCCGCCATGAGGATGCCGCCCTTGAGCGCGACCCGGTGGATGAAGCTTCCCTCGTCCCGGGCCAGCGCCTCGAGCATCGAGAGCAGGACGACGCACGCCTCTTCGTTCTGGAATCTGGCCATGGCCGCGGCGTCGTTCGCCGCCCGCGCGGCGCGGTAGTCCACGGCGATCGCCTCACTACTACGCCGGTCAGCCATACACCCTCCAGCGTGTCGAGAACGTGCCGGACTTGACGCGCGGGTCCAGCCGGACGGTCGAGCGCGGCCGAAGGCGCGCGAGCGTGGCCGGCGCAGGACGCTGCGCCTCGTCGAGCAGGAACCCCAGGCGCTGGGCGGCCGCGGTGCTCCGCCGGAGTGCCCCGTCGGCCACCCGAGCCAGGTCGTCGTCGTCGAGGGCGGCGAGCACCTCCGGCAGGAGCGTCAGGTGGGTCATCCACGAGGGTTCGCCCAGCGCGTCGACGACCGCCTGCTCCCGGGCGGCCACCGTGAGCCGGAACCCGTCGAGGCTCGTCAGGTACGCGTCTGCCGCAAGGAAGGCCTCGGGCCTGAGGGCGACCCGGCGGACCCGCGTTGTACCGACCCGGACGGGACGGCGGGAGCCCGCCGCCACGACGACGATCTCGACCACCGGCTGGTCGATCGCGCGATGGAAGGCGAGAGCCGCGTCCGTGGTGACGTAGTGCTCGACATCGGCGAACAGGGCGTCCGCGACCGCGATCGTCGGCGTGTCACGGACGGGGTCAATGACCTGGTACACGCCGCGCGTGAGCCGTCGGATGCGCCGGGCGTCCACGAGGCGGCGAAGGCAGACCGACGGGCCGTAGCCGGGAGGCAGGACCTCCGCGCGCGCCCGTTCCCATGTTCTCGAGGCGAGGTCGATGACTGGCAGGCGTCGTTCGAGATACCAGGTGGCGATGTCCGAGCAGCTCAATGGCTGGATCCTTGGTGCGCTCTGTGAGCGCGAACGATACGTTCCTGTATCGCTCACGTCAATACACCGCACCGGCGGGTGGCTAGGCGGTGCGCGGCCCTTGAGCATTCTCCACACGCTGGCCTTGGGGCTGAGCCGCACTGACTGGCCCGATAGATCGGATCGATCTCGTATCAGCGCGGTCGTCCCTCGGCCAGGGCAGAGCTCCTCCTCGGCGACCACCGCGA
>CAIXZV010000352.1 GCA_903924005.1 uncultured Chloroflexota bacterium
CCCGTCGGCCAGCAGCATGCGGACGGTTTCCACGGCGTACAGCGGGAAGCCGTCGGCCCGGGCCAAGATGCGGACAACCGCAGCTTCGGGCAGGCCCGGGACCAGACCGCCAAGCAGTTCGCGCATGGCGTCATCCGGTAGCGGACCCAGCCGCAGCGACACGGCCCCGCGCCGGTCCGTGCCCCAGCCCGTCCGCCGCTCCAGCAGCTCCGGTCGAGCCAGCGACACCACGAACAGCGGGTGGCTGCCGCTCCAGTCCAGCAGGTGCTCGATGAAGTCCAGCAGCCCGTCGTCGGCCCACTGGAGGTCCTCAAAGACCATGACCACGGTGCCATCCGCCGCGAGCCTCTCGAAGAACGTGCGCCAGGCGGCGAACAGCTCCTCGCGACCGCCCGATGGCGTCTCCTCAAGCCCAAGGAGCGCCAGCAGCCGGGGCTCCATCCAGCGGCGCTCCTCCGCGTCGGGGATGAACTCCGTCAACATCCGCGTGACGCCAGCGCGCGACGTCGCCTCGTCGTCGCCCTCGGCCAGACCTGCGCGGCGGCGGACCATCTCGCCCAACGCCCAGAACGTCACACCCTCGCCGTACGAGAGCGAGCGACCGCGGTGCCAGCGGACCACCTCGACGACGCCATCGAGGTACTTCTCCAGCTCCCACGCGAGACGGCTCTTGCCGATCCCGGCTTGCCCGACAACCGACACGAGACGCGCGCGGCGATCACGGCCCGTGGCGTGGAACTGTTCCTTGAGCAGCCGAAGCTCGTCTGCCCGGCCCACGAACGGCGCCTCGAGCGCGTCACCGCGGCCAGCCCCACCACGCTCCGCAACGACGCGGACGGCGCGCCACGCCGCGACGGGTGCCGTCTTGCCCTTGAGGACCTGCGGTCCGGCTTCCTCAAAGACGATGGCCCTGCTGGCTGCGTCCCGCGTGGCCTCGCCTACCAGCACGGTGCCCGACGGCGCCACGCTCTGGAGGCGGGCCGCGGTGTTCACAAGGTCGCCGGCGACCATGCCCTGGTTCAGCGCACCCAGCGTCACTGCGGCCTCGCCTGTCAGCACGCCCGCGCGGGCCGCGATGCCGGGTCCCAGCGCCGGGATGGCGTCAACCAGCTCCAACCCGGCCCGGACCGCGCGCTCGGCGTCGTCCTCGTGGGCGGTGGGCGCGCCCCACACGGCCATCACCGCGTCGCCGATGAACTTCTCGACGGTGCCGCCGTACCGGCCGATCACGCTGGTCGCCAGCTCGAAGTAGCGGCTCAGCGTGTCGCGGACAGCCTCGGCGTCGCGCTCCTCAGCGAAGGGCGTGAAGCCCACGAGATCGGCGAACAGGACGCTGACCTGGCGGCGCTCGGCGACTGGCGCCGCCGCGCGCGGTCCCGCAAGGGACGCGGCGCCTGTCCCGGTGGCGGGCGCACCGCACTCGCCGCAGAACTTCTGGCCCGGCGGCAGCTGCGCGCCGCACGAGGCGCACGCAAGCGCGAGCCGCCCCCCGCACTCACCGCAGAACTTCTGGCTGGCGGGGTTTGCTGCCCCGCAGTTGCTGCACGTCACAACCGTTCCTGACCTCCCGTGCCGCGCACAGTACCGCAGCGGACGGGAGAGGTCATCAGCCGGCGGTCGCCGCCAGCATCGTCTTCACCTCAAACGGGGAGATGTCGGGGTGGCGCGACCGGATAAGCGCCGCAAGCCCCGCGATATGCGGCGCGGCAAACGAGTTGCCCGTGGCGACCATTCGCCCGCCGCCTTTCCACGCCACCTCCACATCCACGCCGCGCGCGCCGAACTCCACGGGTGGGTTGGGGTTGTAGAACCACGCCCAGGGATCGGCCAGATCGTGCGCGGCCACCGATACCACCGACGCGAACAGCGACGGATACGACGGCCCCGGCACGTTGTTGGCGGCGCAGACCAGGAGGACGTTGGCGAAGTAGGCGCGATCGGCGAGCTCGTGGAAGACGTCGAAGAAGGCGTCCGACCGGGACGAGAGCGACAGGTTCACCACGCTTGCGCCCTGCTCGATGGCCCACTCGAGCCCCGCGGCAAACACGGCGCCCTTGCCCCGGTTGTCCGGGCCTAGCACGCGGACCGAGATGATCTCCGCCGCCGGCGCAAGCGCGTGGATGATCCCCGCGCACGCCGTCCCGTGACCCACCACGTCCTGACCCTCGCCGTCGTCGCTGACGATGGGGTCTTCCTCGCCCATCTCGACACGGACGCTGGCGACCAGCCGACCGCCGACATCGGGATGGGCGCCCTCAACCCCTGAATCGATGATGGCGACTCGAACCCCGGTTCCGTCGGCATCGCCAAACACCGACGCGCGGTCCAGCCCGGGGATCGGCCGCAGCCGCGTGAGATCAGAGCGGTTGTCGCCGATGAACGGCTCGCTCCAGGCGGGGAGCGTGAGGTCGCTCACGCCTCGGGCGCGGCGGGCGCTGCTCTGCCGCCCCGGGCGACGCGGCGCGCGCGGGCGCTGCGCACGGCTCGGCGCTCCAGCACCTCGAGCAGCTCGGTCACCAGCCCAACCTGTGCGGGATCCGCGTCGCGAAGGCGCGCCACCAGATCGGCCAGCCGCCAGGGCCCGGCATCCTCGCCCTCGCCCAGCGATGCCACGGCGCGCGCCACCAGCGCCTCGATCGTCGCGCGGTTGTCGGCGGCATCGGCGGCATCGGCCGCAAGCTCGCGCAGCGTCGACGCCAGCAGCGTCGCCAGGTCCCGCTCCACGCGGCTGGCCCGGATGGCCACGGACGCCTGCCGCGCAAAGACGGCCGCCAGCTCCACGTCGCGCAACGATAACGCGGCCGACGTGCGCTTGTCCAGCACCTCCAGCACGCCGATGGTCCCGCGCTCGTCCAGCAGCGGCACAGCGATGATCGAGCGGGGGAGGAACGCGGTCTTCGCGGCCACCTCGCGGCCAAACCGCGGGTCGTGCTCCACGTCGGACAGCGCGAGCGCCTGTCCCGTGGTGAACACGTACCCGGCGATCCCCTGATCCGGGGCGATGGACAGGCCCACCACGGGCTGGCCCTTCTCGCCCGCGGCAACCTCAAAGACGAGACGCCCGGTTGCGGGATCAAACAGCGCGATCGACGACGCCTCCGCTTCAAACAGCGCGACCGTGGCCTCCACCACGGAGCGGAGCACCGCGCCCACGCCGGAGCCCTCGAGCCTGCGGGCAGCCTCTGCTCGCAACGCGATGGCGGCGAGCAACCGCTCGACGGCGGCGGGCGAGGGCCGGCGGGGCGTCACCGTTCGGCGGCCCGAACGAGGCGGTCCAGGTTGGGGATCACCATCGTCTCACCCTCAAGGCGAACCAGACCCTGCGCCGTGAGATCTGAGAGCAGCCGGTTCACGGTTTGGCGGGTGCCGCCGATCATCCCGCCCAGCTCGGACTGGGTAAAGCGCCACTCGATGCGCACGTCGCTGTTCTGTCCGGGGCTGGTCTCGCGTGCGATACGGATGATCCGGCTGGCGAGGCGCCCGGGCAGATCAAGGAAGTGGAGGTCCTCCACGTGGCCGGTGAGCCGGCGCAGCTCCGCCACCAAACCCGCGATGAGCGCCTTGCGCAGACCCGGCTGGCTCTCAAGCAGCTCCTCAAACCGCGCCTGCTGCAGGATCAGCACCTCCACCGGGTCGATGGCCACCGCGGTTGCCGAGTGCGGCTCCCCGTCAAGCAGCGCAAGCTCGCCGAAGAAGTCGCCCCGGCCAAGCGTGGCGATGATGGCGCTGTCCTGGCCCTCGGGTGAGGGCAGCACGATCTTCACGGCACCCGACTCGATGATGTACAGCGAGTCGCCCGGATCGCCCTGGTGGAAGATCGTCTCGCCGCGCCGGTATCGCCGCACGCGCAGGCTGGCGACGCAAGCTGCCAGCGCCTCGGGCTCAACCTTGGCAAAGAGCGCGGTCCGGCCAAGCGCCTCAATCGCAAAGCTTGAGCCGGCCGATCCGGTGGATCCTGCCATCGCCCCGTCGTCCTCCCGTGCAGCCAAACGCCCGTCCCCGGCTTGCGGATGCTACTCCAGCGGAGCGGCACCAACGTGGCGGGGGCGGGCGCGTGGTCTATGGGCTCTGGATCGGGAGGCTGGCGACCGGTGCACCTCCGGTGACCCGGCCACCCCGGGGCTACTTCTTGAAGGGCCGCTTGGCCTCGGTCTGCTGGTTGTGGGCGCGGACCGAGCGCTGGATCTCGGCATCACGGGCCTTGGCCAGGTCCCGGCTGACGCCCGGGTTGATGAGCATCGAGTGGCCCTCGACGTCCTCGCCCTCGTCCCGGCCGCGGGCCGAGCTGCGGGTCAGGCTGGACTTGGTGAGCGACGACTTTGCGCCGTCCGGCTCGCCACGGCTGTGCATGCCGTGACCCTCAACGTCGTCCTCGTCGCGGCTCCGGGCGGAGCTGCGGGTCACGCTGGAGCGCGTCAGGGACGACTTTGCGCCGTCCGGCTCGCCACGGCTGTGCATGCCGTGACCCTCAACGTCGTCCTCGTCGCGGCTGCGGATATCGGCTGAGCGGACGCCGTCCGGCTCCTGCTTGCTGCGTGCCATCGGTACTCTCCCGTCCTGTTGCTTGGTTGTGCTCGAGGGTTCCGAGCCCGGTCATAGTGCACCCGCATGCAAGAGGGCACCAGACCCCTGTCTGACGGTCTCGGTGTCATCTGCGCGACACCCTGCGCTGGGCCAGACGGCCCCTCTGCGGGTTCCGGCGCGGCGTCGTATGGTTCGCGGACCGCGGCGCCGTACCCGCAGCCGCGGCAGGAGGGCTTGGTTGATGCTTGGCACAAGCGCACTGCTGCGCCGCATCTTGGCGGCTGCCGCCGCTGTTGCGATTGCGTCGTCCGGCATCCCCGCGCCGGCCGCGGCCGGATCGCCTGCGCCGAAGCCGCTTCTCGTCGTTCCCGCCGCGCCGAATGTGACCGCGAGCGGCCCCAACGTCTTCCAGCCCGCGGCCAATGGCCCCGTCTACTTCAAGCCGATGGCGGGCCGCGCGTCGGGGAACCTCGTGGGCATCCTAGGCCTCCCGCACAAGGATGAGTACCGAGATCCAACGGACGCCGTCGTGGTTGGCTCGTACCTGTATGTGCTCGACCCCGGCAACGGCCGTTTCATCAAGCGCAAGGCCGCCGACCTCACCTACATCGGCCAGTCGCCCAGCCTTGGCGCCCACACCGTGTACGCGCTTCGCATCGCGTCCGACGGCACCTACCTCTATGTGACCGACGTTGATGCGGGCGCCATCGTCGTGTTCCGCGCCTCCACGATGGCGTACGTTGGCCGCTTCGGCACGGCCGGGACCGGCGCGGGCCACTTCTCGTCGCCAAGCGGGATCGCGGTCAGCGCCGGGCGCATCTACGTGGGCGATACGGGCAACAACCGCATCGTCAAGCTCACGACGTGGCCGATTCACTGGGTCAAGTCGTACGGCAGCGCCGGCGCCGGCACGGGCCACTTCAGCCACCCCCACGGCACAGGGGTCATCGGCGGGTACGTCTACGTGGCCGACACCGACAACAACCGGGTGGTGCGGATGTCCACCGCGCTGACCGCGACAGGGTGGCGAACCGCCGCCGCGTACGGCAGCCCCGCAACTGCCTTCCACGGTCCAGCCGAGATTGCGACGGACGGCAGCGCTGTCTACATCCACGACGCGCAGAACGCCGCAGTCGTCAAGCTGACAGGGGCTCTGGGCTTCCTCAAGGCGCTCGCCGCCCCGAGCGGACCCACCGCGTGGGGCACGTATCTCGGCATGGCTGCGACCACGTCTGCCTTGTACCTCGTCCACAACACCGACGGGGTCG